>JAAZBQ010000403.1 GCA_012513725.1 Chloroflexota bacterium | reverse complement strand
TTGACTCGGGGACCCTCGAAGGACGCCCGCGAGGATCAATCCTGTGAATCTTGTGAATCCTGTCCTCTTCTCGGTTTCTTGCGCCATGAGTGGCGCCGCTGCGACATGGGCTACTCAGGATGACGGGGACGCGGATGGGGAGCGCGCGCTCTTGATGATGTTGATACTCATGACACGTCATCACCCGTCATGAGCGCCCGACGCCCCGCCGGCCGCCCCCGGCCCCTCACGCCCCCAACGCCTCGCGCGTGTGCTTGTCCCTGCCCCGGTCGTGGCGGCTGAGGATCCGCTTGCGCAGCCGCAGGCTCTGGGGCGTGACCTCCAGGAGTTCGTCCTCCGACAGGTACTCGATCGCCTCGTCCAGGCTCATCTGCCGGGGCGGCGAAAGCCGCACGTCCACGTCGCGGGTCGACGAGCGCATGTTGGTCAGGTGCTTGCGCTTGCAGACGTTCACGGCCAGGTCACCGGGGCGCTGGTGCTCGCCCACGACCATCCCCTCATAGACCTCGACGTTGGGCCCCAGGAAGAGCGTGCCACGCTCCTCGGCGTTGGCCAGCCCAAAGGCCGTGGTGGTCCCCGCCTCGAACGCGACCAGCGAACCCATGGCCCGCCCGGCAAGCGGCCCCGCCAGCGCCAGGTAGCCGTGGAACACCGGATGGACCACGCCCTGGCCCCGGGTGGCCGTCAGGAACTGGTAGCGGAACCCGAGCAACCCCCGGGTAGGCGCCAGGTAGATCAGGTGCGCGTTCCCGTCGCGCACCTCGGACATCTCCAGGAGCTGACCCCGACGGTTGCCCAGCATGTCCATCACGGCGCCCACCGTGTCGGGGCTGGTCTCGATGTGCACCTCCTCGAACGGCTCCATGAGCGTGCCGTCTTCATCGCGGCGCAGGAGAACCTCCGGCCGCGAGACCTCGAACTCGTAGCCCTCCCGGCGCATCGTCTCGATCAGGATGGCCAGGTGCAGCTCGCCTCGCCCCGAGACCACGAACGTGTCGGGGCTCTCGGTGTCCTCGACGCGCAACGCCACGTTACGGCGCAGCTCCTCGTAGAGCCGATCGCGCAGACGGCGCGACGTGCTCCAGCGTCCCTCGCGCCCCGACAGGGGCGACGTGTTCACCCCAAAGGTCATGCGCACCGTGGGCTCTTCCACCCGGATGGACGGCAGCGCCTCGGGCGCCTCGGGGTCCGCCAGCGTCTCGCCGATGGCCACCCCCTCCAGTCCGGCGATCACGACGATCTCTCCGGCGCGAGCCTCGCGCACCTCGGCGCGCTCCAGCCCCTCGTGGATGTAGAGGTACGGCGCGCGATCGACCAGCACCTCACCGGCGTGGGTCACCCGGGCGATCTCCTGGCCGACGCGCAGGCTGCCGGCGTGGATGCGTCCCACCGCCGTCACACCGCGATAGTCGTCATAGCCCAGGTTGGCCACCAGCATCTGGAGCGGTGCATCGACCGCCACCCGCGGCGCCGGGATCCGCCGCAGGATCGCCTCGAACAGGGGCCCGAGGTCGGGACCCAGCTCGGGCGTCAGCCCCGCCTGGCCCGTGACGGCGTTCGTATAGACGACGGCAAAGTCGGCCTGCTCGTCGCTGGCGCCGAGCTCGATGAACAGATCGAACGTGCGGTTCAGCGTCTCCTGGGGATCGGCGCCGCGCCGGTCGACCTTGTTGATCACCACCACGGCGCGATGGCCCTTTTCCAGGGCCTTTTTCAGGACGAAGCGGGTCTGGGGCATGGGGCCCTCGGCCGCGTCGACCAGGAGGAGGACGCCATCCACCATGTTCAGCACGCGCTCGACCTCGCCACCGAAATCGGCGTGGCCCGGCGTATCGACGATGTTCACACGGACCGGATGGTCTTCGAGCGGATCCCAGATGGTGATCGCGGTGTTCTTGGCCAGAATGGTGATGCCGCGCTCGCGCTCCAGGTCGTTCGAGTCCATAACGCGCTCGGCCACCTGCTGGTTCTCGCGGAACACCCGCGCCTGCCGGAGCAGGCCGTCGACGAGCGTCGTCTTGCCGTGGTCCACGTGGGCGATGATGGCCAGGTTGCGAAGGTCCGTGCGTTCGATCATCCTTACCTACCGTTACGCCGCAACGAGGGCAGCGCACAAAAAACGACCCCGGTCAGAGCCTGGCCGCGGTCGTTGCCATGTCTCAATTCCAGATCACTATTATGCGGTTTCGGGCGCCTTCCTGTCAAATTCTCGCTGAACGCTCAGGCGCCAGAGCCCGGCGCGGGTGGCGCTGGGCTCTGGCGCTCCCGAACAGGGGCGAATCAGCCCCCCATGCTGATGGGGCGCGCGCCCAACGTCACCTCGACGGTCTGCTCTTCGCCGTCGCGCACGATGGAGACCTCGACCGTGTCGCCGACCTGCGTCTCCGACTCCAGGTACACGTTCAGATCGCTCAGGCTGCCGATCGGCTCGCCGTCGATCTCGGTGATAACGTCGCCACCGATCGGGATGCGCATCCCGCCAAGGACGATGGCCTCGTCGCCGCCCTGGATGCCGGCCTCATCCGCAGGGCCGCCGGGCGCCACGGTGGTCACCAGCACGCCGCTGGTCACCCCAAGATCCACGCCGGCGGCCTGCTCGAGCACTTCGGTATTCCGCTCGTTCAGGGGCAGCACGGTCACGCCAAGATAGGAGTGGGGGTAGGAACCGTCCTCGATGAGCGCAGGCACCACGCGCTCCACCGTGGCCGCGCTGACGGCAAAGCCGATGCCGGCCGACGAGCCGCTGGCGCTGGCGATCTGCGAGTTCACGCC
>JAAZBQ010000402.1 GCA_012513725.1 Chloroflexota bacterium | reverse complement strand
TCCTCGGCCTCGGTCTCCAGGTCCTCCCTCTCCGGTCCGTCGCCCAGGACCAGCAGGCGCACATCGGGTCGCCGCCGGCGGAGCGCCGCGAACCCCTGCAGGAGTTCCGAGAGGCCCTTTTCCGCCGACAGCCGGGAGGCGACGGCAAAGGTAAAGTGGTGGTTCAGGTGGTACGTGTCGCGGAGGGCCCGGGTGGGGTCATGCGGAAAGGCCTCGGTGGGCAGCGGCGTGGGCAGCACCACGATCCGCCCGGCGATGTCGGGCGCGTCCCGGATGATCTGGTCGCGCACGGCGTGGGTGGGGACGATGACCCGCTGGCACGCCCGCATGAATGCGAGGACGAATCGCCTGGCCACGGACGCCAGCATCGAGCCTCCCACCGGCAGGAATGCGCCGTAGCGCTGGTACTGGCTGTGCAGGGTGAACACCAGTGGGATGCCGGCCCGGCGGGCATGGTGCGCGGCGACCCAGCCCAGCATCGCCGGGTGATGGGTGTGGATGACGTCCAGATGGAGATCGGCGCTGAGCCGCGATAGCCGCGCCGAAAAGGGGATCGGCAGGCGGTAGATCCAGGCGCTGTCCCAGGGCATGGCGGGGTATCGGTAGACGTTCGGCTCGTCGTCCTCATAGCCGGGCGCCCCGGTAGTGAACACGTGTACCTCATGCCCCAAGTCAAGCAACGCCTGCCTGAATACGGAGATGGAGCGCACGACGCCATTGATGCGTGGCTTGTAGCAGTTGGTATAATGGCCGATGCGCACAGATTGCTCCTCTTTGACGTTACAGCCGCTGTGGCGACAGGGTGGTGCCTCACGTGGGCTGTCCGAGTTGGCGGCCGCGCGTGCCGCGGGCCAGATGGTGCGTTTGTCCTGCGAAGGGCCGAGCAGGGAGGCTATTGCCACGCGTTGTAGCACCGGGAGCAGAGGCCGTCAAACTCCCTTGGCTGGTCGAAACAACCGCCTCCTTTGGGTGACGGATGCTCCGGATGTGAGGTTACACGACGCGGCGCGCTATCGTTGACACGACGCGTTGTCCGGCGTATAAATCGTCAGCCGGCAAGTGTGCGTTCCGCGGGCTTGATGGGCAACCGCAAAAGCGTAACCTAACCATAACACGAGACCCCCTCCGAGTCAATGCCCCATGGAGACCTTTCGTTGACTACTAGTGCCCGGTTTCTCGAGATCGTGCGCCCCGACGTTCCCCGTGGAGACATTCGCCACGCCCTGTTCGATTTTGATGGCACCCTCTCGCTCATCCGCGAGGGATGGCAGGGGGTGATGGCGCCCCTGATGGTGGCCGTCCTCGCCGAGACGCCCCGGGCCGAGCCGGACGAGCGGCTCCACGAGGTGGTGCGCGACTTTATCGACCGCACCACGGGCGTCCAGACGATCCACCAGATGATCGGTCTGGCCGACATGGTCCGCGAGCGGGGCGGCACGCCCCAGGACCCCCAGGCGTACAAGCAGCGCTACCTGGACCTCCTCTGGGAGCGGATCAAGGACCGCGTGGCCGACCTCCGCGCCGGACAGATCCCCCGCCACGACCTCATGGTGCCGGGCGCCGAAGAGGCGCTGCAGGCCCTCGCCGCCCGCGGGGTGCGCTGCTACCTGGCCAGCGGCACCGACGTCGAGTACGTTCGCGACGAGGCCGCGGCGCTGGACCTGGCGGACTATTTCGGCGGGCACCTGTACGGCGCGCTGCCCGATTGGCGCTCCTACTCCAAGGCCCAGGTGATCCAGCGCATCCTGACCGAGCACGGCCTCCAGGGCCACCAGCTCGTCACCTTTGGTGACGGCTTTGTGGAGATCGAGGAGACCGTGCGGGTGGGGGGCATCGCCGTGGGGGTGGCCAGCGACGAGGCCGGCCGCTCGGGGACCGTCGATGCGTGGAAGCGCCG
>JAAZBQ010000401.1 GCA_012513725.1 Chloroflexota bacterium | reverse complement strand
TGGTGGACGAGCCCCCGTCGCGGATGGCCGCCTGGCACCTGGTGGGGGGGCTGGACCTCCTGGAGCCCGGGGAGCGGACCGGCGACGAGCCGGACGACGGCTACCCCGTGGTGCTGACGGACTGGATCGCCCGGGACGGGCTCAAGTGCCTGAAGGTCAAGCTGCGCGGCAACGACGCGGCGTGGGACTATCGGCGACTGGTCCGGGTCGGCGAGATCGGCGCAGCCGGCGAGATCGGCGCAGCCGGCGAGGTCGATTGGCTGACAGCGGATTTCAACTGCACCGTCACCGATCCGGCTTACGTGAACGCCATCCTGGACCGACTGCGCGACGAGCGCCCGCGGCTGTACGGCATGATCCTGTACGTCGAGCAGCCTTTCCCCTACGAACTGGAGGAGCACCGCATCGACGTGCACAGCGTGTCGGCGCGCAAGCCGCTGTTCATGGACGAATCCGCCCACGACTGGCGCCTGGTGCGCCTCGGGCGGCAACTGGGGTGGACGGGGGTGGCCCTCAAGACCTGCAAGACCCAGACCGGCGCGCTGCTCAGCCTCTGCTGGGCCAAGGCGCACGGGATGACCCTGATGGTGCAGGACCTCACCAACCCCATGCTGGCCCAGATCCCCCACGTCCTCCTGGCGGCGCATGCCGGCACCATCCAGGGCGTGGAGACGAACGCCATGCAGTTCTACCCCGATGCATCGCTCCCCGAGGAGCGGGTGCACCCCGGCCTGTACCGGCGGCGGGATGGGCAGGTGGATCTCTCCACCCTGCGCGGGCCAGGATTCGGGTACCGGATCGAGGAGATCGAGCGAGAGCTCCCGGAACCTGTTGTCGCGATTTAGGCAGCCGCACAAGGCCGCGGGGTTTGAACTCCGCGTGGGAAGTTGGCACCACATGTCCTGTGATCAACTTCTAGCGGACCAGGATAGGATTCGTGGGATTCGTGATCGGGCACCCAGTAACCAAACACTAGCCAGTTCAACACAAGCGAGGTATGGCAATGGACAAGGTACGAGTAGGCGTCGTCGGTGTGGGCATCCGGGGCTCGGGCACCGCCAAGGACTTTTTAGATGGCGTCACCGAGCGCGCCGAGCTGGCCGCCATCTGCGACATCGACGAGGCCGTGCGCAACGAGTGGAGCATGGTGCCCACCTTTGCGTCGAGCGAGGAGATGATCCGCTCGGGGCTGGTGGATGCCGTGTATATCGCCACGCCCCACTATGACCACACCACCATCGGCATCGACGCGATGCGCAACGGCAAGCACGTGCTGGTGGAAAAGCCCATCTCCGTGCACAAGGCGGACGCCGAGCGCCTCATCGCCGCCCACTATGACAATCCCAAGACGGTCTTTGCGGCAATGTTCAACCAGCGCACGGACCCTTCGTACACCAAGGTGCGGGAGATCGTGGCCAGCGGGGAACTCGGCGAGATCCGCCGCACGAACTGGATCATCACCGACTGGTTCCGCTCCAACGCCTACTATGCCTCCGGCGGCTGGCGCGCCACCTGGGAGGGCGAGGGCGGCGGCGTACTGATGAACCAGTGCCCGCACAACCTGGACCTCTTTCAGTGGATCTGCGGGGCGCCGAGCCGCATCGAGGCGCACTGCGCCTTTGGCAAGTACCATCCGATCGAGGTGGAAGACGACGTCACCGCGTACCTGGAGTACCCGAACGGCGCCACGGGCGTGTTCGTCACCACGACGGGTGAGGCGCCCGGGACGAACCGGCTGGAGATCGCCGGCGACAAGGGCAAGCTCGTCGTCGAGCGGGGCAACGTGATCACCCTGGTCAAGAACAAGGTGCCGATGGACGTCTTTCGGCAGGAGACCGAGCAAAAGTTCGGCAAGCCCGAGGCGGAGACGATCGAGATCCCCATCGAGGGGCGCGGTGGCCAGCATCGGGAGATCTGCCAGAACTTTGTGGACGCCATCCTGGATGGCAGCCCCCTCATCGCCCCGGCGGAGGATGGCATCCACTCGGTGGAGATGGCCAACGCCATGCTCCTCTCCTCCCTCCTCGGCGAGCCGGTGGACCTGCCCATCGACGGCGAGGTCTTTGAGGACAAACTGCAGGAGCTCATCGCCCAATCGCGCAAGGGCTAGGTTGTGGGTGGATGCCGAAGCGTCTCACACGAATACCACGAATCTCGGACGAATCCCGTGAGCAGAGGTATAGACTACAGATAGCATAGATACGAAGGATGGCCGGAGGCGGGATGGTGTTGGCCCGGAATCATCGAGCCGGTGGAGAACCATCTGCCGTACAACCCGTACGGCAACCGCGCGATCCACCTTGGCGCACAACCTGCCGTCATCTTGTCCTGCTCATCCGATTCGTCCGTCATTCGTGGGATTCGTGGTAGAGCGCCCGACATCCCATACCACAGGTGTAGAGGCGATAGATAGCGGCGCCCGGCCCGACCGCGGTCGGGCCGGGCGCCTGTGCATCGAGCCGTGATGTGTCACAGATAGGAGCCAACGCGATGTGTGCCAGCGCCCTTCATGCCGATTCGCTCTCGCGGCAGCGCGCCGTGTTTGCCGACCCGCCGAGGGAGTTCGGGCTCTTGCCCTTCTGGGGCTGGAACGACGATCTCGACGAGGATGAGCTGCTCCGGCAGGTGCGCGAGATGCACGCCGGTGGGTTTGGCGGGTTCGTGCCCCATGCGGACCTGGGCCTGCCGCGCAGCGTCGGCTACCTGACCGAGGAGTACTTTCGCTTGCTGCGCCTGGCCATCGACGAGGCCGCCCGATTGGGGATGCGTGTCATCCTCTACGACGAGGGCTACTATCCCTCGGGATCCGCCCAGGGCAAGGTGGTGGCCGAGAACCCCGACTATGCGGCGCGCTGCCTGATCCCGATCGAGCGCACCGTGGAGGGGCCGGCGCGGGGGTTCTGGCGGCCGAACCCGGGGCGCGCGGTCCGCGATACGATGGTGTCGGCGGCGGCCCTGCGCGAGACGCCCTCCGGCGCCCTGGACCCCGGTTCCGCCCGCCTGTTGA
>JAAZBQ010000400.1 GCA_012513725.1 Chloroflexota bacterium | reverse complement strand
TGCACCTGGACGATCCCGAGGCCGCCCGGCGGGTGCTCGAGCGCGAGCGGCTCTCGCCCCTGGTGCGCGGGGTGGCGCTCCTTTCCCTCCTCCTGGATCTCCTGACGCGCCGTCGCCTGGCGCCCCACCGGGAGGTGGCCGAGATCCTCGATGCCCAGCGGCACGACCCGCAGGTGCTGGCCCTCCGCCGGCCGGAGGCGTGGTGGGAGGATCTCGATGCCGCCTACACCCGGGCCATCAAGGTCCACGAGCACGCCGCGCGCCTCTCGCGCCGCCACAAGGAGCTCAAGGTGACGGAGGTGCGCGAGCTGACCTACGAGCAGTTCGACGCCCTCTGGAACGGAGACGGGGCGAACCGGCTGGACTATTACATCTCGGATCTCGAGCGCCTCCTGCGCCTGCAGAACCTCCTTCCCGCGCCGCTCGACGTGCTGTGGGACGAGTTCCGCACGCGCTGGGCCAAGGCGCGGAACGAGTTCGCCAACACGGTGAGCAAGGGGATCACGGTCTGGCAGCGGCTGGCCGATGAACGCTTTCAGGATCTCTGCCGCCTGCGGTACAAGGATTGGATCCGCAACCCGCAGGCCCCCGCTGTGTTCACGCACCAGTTTCTCCCGCGGATGCTCGCCGCCCACTGGGACCCGCAGAGCGGGCGCAAGGCGGTCATCCTGGTGTTCGACGGTCTGCGCACCGACGCCTGGGAGGAGCTCGTGCGCCCGGTGCTCGAGGAGCGGTTCGCCATCCTGGAGAGCCGCCCGGGCTGCGCCATCCTGCCCACCGAGACGCAGCTCAGCCGCAAGGCGATCGCCGCCGGTTGCCTGCCCGAGGCGTTCTGTTCGCGGCGGGAGAACGATCTCCTGGCGCGCTGGGTCCGCGACCACCTGAACCTGAACGTGCAATTCCGCGTCGAGAAGGACGATGACACGGTGGCCTCGGGGATCAGCGTGCGCTACACCTCGGAGCGCCTGGACTATATCGTCTTTGATTTCACCGATAACAACCTGCACCACAACAGCCAGGATCTGGCGTTCATCTATGACGTCACCGTGCGCGAGATCATCCGCCAGGACGTGCGGAGCATCGTGCGCCAGGTGCCCGATGATGCGCTGGTATTCGTCACCAGCGACCACGGCTTTACGGCCGCTGCCGACAGGTCCTACACGATCCCCGAGGACGCCGTGGTCCACCGCAACGACGTCAAGTACGGCAACGCCCGCGCCAAGTCCTCCCTCCGAGAAGAGGCCGGAGACGAGGTGCTGGATATGGACGTGCGGGTGATGGGCATCCCGAACGTGAGCCCGTCGGCGCCTTCGGCGCATTTCGACTGGGTGCTCTTCCCGCGGCCCGGCTATGGCTTTCGGCGGCCCAACACCGGCTACTCGCCGGACAAGTACCTCCACGGCGGCCTGAGCCTGGCAGAGTGCCTGGTGCCGATGGTGGTGATGGGCCAGCCGCAGCCGTCGCAGCCGGCGCTGATCATCGAGGCGCTCCGCCAGACGGGCTCCCGCGCCGAGGGCCAACGGCTAACCGTCGAGGTGACCATCAAGGCGCTCCAGATCGCCCAGCCCGAGACGGCGATCACTCTGTCGTTTAGCGCGCCCGAGATCCCACCACGGCGGGAGGTGGTAGGCCCGGGGGTGGCCACGTTCGCCATTCCCTGGCAGGTGCCGCTCGAGGGGATCACCGCCGCGGAGCGCGAGGAACAGGTGGTGCGGCTGCCCCTCACCGTCACCCTCTCCTACCGCGAGGGCGGCGCCGACGTGCGGATGAGCCGCGCCATCGAGATGACGCTCAAGCTGGACCCCGACCGCGTGCACCGGCGGATGCACCCCGGGCTCGATACCCTGATGGGCATGGCCCCTCGGGGGCTTCGATAGGGCGCCGCCTGCTGTGCAGAGGGAGTGGATCGTGAGGAACCCCGCATGAACGAACGCTTCAGGAGCGCTTTCCCCGGCAAGGTGGTGAACAAGCGCCTGACCACCAACACCGGGATGGACGAGTTCCCGCGCTACGTGCTCGAGTACCTGATCGACAACTATTGCGCCGAGGAGACCTTTGACGACGATTTCGCCCGGGTGCGCAAGAC
>JAAZBQ010000399.1 GCA_012513725.1 Chloroflexota bacterium | reverse complement strand
GCCGACGAGATCATGATCCTCGACCACGGGCGCACGGTGGAACACGGCCCGCGGACTGCCCTCGCGGCCGACGAGGGTTCGCGGTTCCATCATCTGTTGCAGACCGGCGGCCTTCAGGAGGTGCTGGCATGACGACGAGCACTGCGCGCGTCCGCCGCGGGCCCCGCGCCTCGGATTTCGACAAGGAGCAGGTGAACGCCCTGCCGGCCTGGCGGGTCATCCTCCAGATGGTGCGCTACCGCTGGAAGCTGTGGACCCTGAACCTGGCCGCCATGCTCCTGCTCACCATTTTCTGGCAGGTGCCCGGCTTTGCGCTGCGCGAGTTCTTTAACATCCTCTCGGGCGACGCGACGGCGGGCTATGGCATCTGGGCGCTGATCGCCGTGCTGGCCGGTTCGCACGTGATGCGCACCTTTGGCTTTTACGGGTTGATCCGCACGAACGTGCCGTTCTTTGTGCACACCATGACGCTGCTGCGCAAGAACCTCTTGCGCCACATCCTGCGCCGGCCCGGCGCCGCGGCGCTGCCCGATTCGCCCGGCGAGGCGATCAGCCGCTTTCGTGGCGACGTGTTCGAGATCTCGCTGTTCGCTCTATGGTTGAACGACATCCTGGGGCTGGTGGTCTTTGGGGTGGTGGCCGTGGTGGCCATGGTCCGCATCAATCCGACGATCGCCCTCCTGTCGTTGAGCCCGTTCGTCGTGGTGGCCGGCATCTCGTTTGCGGCCACGAACAAGATCGAGATGTACCGCCGCGCCAGCCGCAAGGCGACCGGTCGGGTCACCGGGTTCATCGGCGAGTTCTTTGGCGCCGTGCAGGCCGTCAAAGTGGCCACCGCCGAGGACAATGTCATCGCCTATTTCAACGAGCTGAACGCCGAGCGCCGCGAGGTGGCCATCAAGGACCGCGTCTTTAACGAGGTCCTGCACTCGATCTTTCGCAACGCCGTAAACCTGGGCACCGGCGTGGTGCTGATCCTGGCCGGCCGGTCGATGAGCGACGGCACCTTTACCGTCGGCGATTTCGCCCTCTTTTCCTTCTTTCTCGAGGGAATCAGCGAGATGACCACCTTTGCCGGGCTACTGATGGCCCGCTACAAGCAGATCGGCGTGTCGGTGGAGCGGATGGCACGGCTGATGGAGGGGGCGCCTCCCGAGGCGCTCGTGGAGATGAGCCCCGTGTACGTCGAGGGCAACCTGCCCGAGGTGACCTACCCGACCAAGACGCCCGAGCACACCCTGCGCTCCTTGGAGGCGGAGGGGCTCGCCTACCGCTACCCGGGCTCCGAGCACGGCATTGCCGATATCGGCCTGCGCATCCCGCGGGGCGGCTTTACCGTGGTCACCGGGCGGATCGGCTCGGGCAAGACGACGCTCCTCCGGGTGCTGTTGGGCCTCCTGCCCCGCGATGGCGGGCGCGTCCTGTGGAACGAGCAGGAGGTGGCCGACCTCGCCACCCACTTTGTGCCGCCCCGCTGCGCGTACACGGCCCAGGTACCGCGGCTCTTTAGCGACACGCTGCGTAACAACCTCCTGATGGGCCTCGAGCGGGAGGACGAAAGGATCCTGCGGGCCATCAACAAGGCGGTGATGGACGAGGACCTCAGCCAGTTCGAGCAGGGGCTGGAGACGATGGTGGGGCCCAAGGGGGTCAAGCTATCGGGCGGCCAGGTGCAGCGGACCGCGGCGGCGCGCATGTTCGTTCGCGAGCCGGAGCTCCTCGTCTTTGACGACCTCTCCAGCGCGCTGGACGTGGAGACCGAGCGCCAGCTGTGGGATCGCGTCTTTGCCGAGGAGGGCGCCACGTGCCTGGTGGTCTCCCACCGCAAGTACGCCCTGCGCCGGGCCGATCACATCATCGTGCTGAAGGACGGGCGCATCGAGGCGGAGGGCACGCTGGACGATCTCCTGGAGACCTGCGAGGAGATGCAGCGCCTCTGGGAGGGCGACCTGGGCGGCGGAGAGGGCGCGCCCGCCCCGTCGGAGGCCGCGGCGGTGCCCTCCGGGGCCGTATCCACGGACGGCGACGCCTGATCCTGCTGGCCACCACGGGTTCCGAGCAGAGTCCCTGCACGCGTCCCGCCCCCGCGAACGGGGGGCGGGACGCGTTGTGCTTATGCTTCCCCGTAGACCTGCTGCCCCTCGGCGTACACCGCGACGGGGTAGGACTCCAGGCTAAAGGGGTCGCCGTTCCAGCAGACAAACGACGCCCACTTTTTCTCCTCCAGCGTGCCCAGGATGTCGTCGATGCCCAGGATCTCGGCGTTGCTTCTGGTGATGATCTCCAGCGCCTGCTGTTTGCTCAGGCCCGCGCGGAGGAACCAGCGTAGCGTCAAGAGCAGCAAGCGCTGCAGGATCACGGGGTGATCGGTCATCAGCCCGAAACGCACGCCCGAGGCGATCAGGTGCTCGATGTTGCGCCAGTGCTCGTGCTTGAGCTCCACCTTGTAGGCCAGGGTGTCCAGGGGACCATAGATCACGGGGATGTCGCGCTCGCGCAGCTCCTCAAAGACGCCGGCGTTGTG
>JAAZBQ010000398.1 GCA_012513725.1 Chloroflexota bacterium | reverse complement strand
TTCATCGGCCTGCACCGCTACGACGAGGTCCTCTGGTTCCACCAGGAGTCGTACGAGGAGTTCTTGCGCTGGATGCTCTTGGCCGCCGCGGCGGAGGCGCTGGGCCGGGCGGACCGGGCGGAGGCTGATGTCACCCAGTGGATGGCCGATCGCGCGGCGCTCCTCTACGCCTCGCACCGCGCCGAGGAGGGCTCCGGCTATCGCCTGGACCGGCTTCTGGACGCCGTGCAGTAGCCGCGGCCCCGTCTGACCCGCGTTGCCCAGGGGGCGGGATCATGCTAGAATCCGCGCCGTCCGTTACCCGTGCGCGTCGCCCCGCGGCGACACGCCGCTACCGAGGGAGGCCCCATGGCTAAGGAGATTCGCGGCATCGTCGTGCCGGTCGTCACGCCCTTTCGCGAGGACGAGTCGATCAACGAGGATGCCCTGCGCCAGATCGTGGACTATTTGATCGCCGCCGGCGTGCACGGCCTGTTCCCCAGCGGGAGCCAAGGCGAACTGTGGGCCCTGTCCACCGAGGAAAAGATGCGGGTGATGGACGTCGTCATCGAGCAGGCGGCAGGGCGGGTGTTCGTGATGCCCTCCACCGGCGCGGTGACCACCCGAGAGTCGATCGCCCTCACCCGGCACGCCGAGGAGGCGGGCGCCGACGCCGTCTCGGTGATCACGCCTTACTTTATCAAGCCCTCGGCCGACGAGCTGCGCCGGCATTTTGCGGCCATCGCCAACGCGGTGAGCATCCCGGTGCTGGCCTACAACAATCCCGACCGCACGGGGGTGCCGATCCCGCCCGCTGTGGCGGCGGCCGTGGCCGGCGAGGCCCCGAACTTTTGCGGGGTCAAGGATTCCTCCGGCGACCTGACGAATACCATGTCCTATATCGAGGAATGCCCCCAGGGCTTTCGCACCTTGATGGGGCGCGACACGATGATCTATGCCGGCCTGGCCTATGGCTGCGTGGGAGCGGTGGCCGCCACCGCCAACGTCGCCCCGGAGCTCGTCGTGGGCATCTATGATGCCTACCAGGCGGGCGACCACGCGCTGGCCCTGGAGCGCCAGCGGCAACTGGCGCCGCTGCGCCGCGCGTTCACCCTGGGTTCCTTTCCCGTGGTGGTCAAGGACGCCATGGAACTGATGGGCCTGCCGGCGGGGCGGTGCCGGGCGCCGATCCGTTCCCTGGAGGGGCCGGCCCGCCAGACCCTCGTCACCATCCTCCGCGACCTGGGCAAACTGAGATAGCGTTGAGGTAACCGAGCGTGTACAACTTTTTACTCTACGAACGGATGAATCAGGCCGGCGTCGACGTTCTCGAGGCCGCCGGCACCGTGCGCATGGCCAGCGCTACCGATGAGGACACCATCATCGCCGAGATCGCCGACATCGACGGCGTGGTCATCCGCGGCAACGGCCGCATGACCCGGCGCATCATGGAGCACGCCCCGCGGCTCAAGGTGGTGGGGCGCCACGGCGTCGGGGTGGATAACGTGGACCTCGAGGCGGCCACGGACCACGGCATCCAGGTGGTGAACACCCCGGAGGCCACGGTGGAGCCGGTGGCCGAGCACGCCGTGGCCATGATGCTCTCCCTCTCCAAACTGCTCTTGCCCTGCGACGCGATGGCCCGTACCGGCCGGTTCGCCGAGCGCCTCGGCGTGCAGGGGTGCGAGATGGCGGGCAAGACGCTGGGCGTGGTGGGGTTCGGGCGGATCGGCCAGCGGGTGGCGCAGATCTGTCGGCTGGGCCTGAACATGGACATCCTCTATAGCGACGTGATGGCCTGGCCCGAGATGGAGCAGGCCCTCGGCGCCCGGCGGATGGACCTCCACGACCTCCTGCCCCAGGCCGATTACGTGACGGTCCACGTGCCGCTGCTCCCCTCGACGCACCGGCTGATGGGGGCGGAGGAGTTCGCCCTGCTCAAGCCCACGGCCTATTTCGTGAACACCTCCCGGGGCCCCGTCGTCGACGAACAGGCCCTCTACGAGGCGCTCAGAGCCGAACGCTTTGCGGGCGCCGGCATCGACGTCTACGAGGTGGAGCCCGCCCCGGCAGAGCACCCCTTCTTTAGCCTGGACAACATCCTCGTCACGCCGCACGTGGCCTCGTCCACGGCGGAGGCGCTGGTCAAGATGTCGCTGGTGGCCGAGGACGTCGTGGCCGTCGTCGAGGGGCGCGCCCCGCGTTTCCCGGTGAATGCGCTGGGCTGAGTAGCCCACGGGTCCGCACACGAAAACCCGCTCGCTCTCCTCGTGGGAGAGCGAGCGGGATTAGCGTAGGGGCGTGGGACGCTCAGGCCGGGGCGGTCGCCGTGGCCCGCAGGGACAGGATGATCCACAGGCTGAGCACCGCCAGGGCGGCGTTGGCTGCCTCGGCGACGGGCACCCCGGCCAGCCGCACGAGCCCGGGCACGATGACGGCCACCGAGGCGTGATAGAGGACGGCAAAGCCGAACCAGCGCTTCTGGCGGGAGACGAGGGTCTGCATCACCAGGAGCGCCCAGGCCACCTGGTGGATGAGGCCCACCACCCGCTCAAAGGCCACCACGGCCGGCTGCGTCCAGGTGGTGTCGGCGATGCCTTCCAGCGCGTCGCGATAGGCCGGGGTGGCGTCGGCGCCCAGCGACTCCAGGATGGGTTCCAGCCCCACGGCGTTCAGGGCCACGTAAGCGAGGAGGTACACAAACGTGAGGCCGGCGATAAAGAGCATGGATTCCACCGCCCCGTGCCCCAGGCCGAACATCACCCCGTTGCGCCAGTTGAGCCGCACGTTGCGCCGGCGAAAGAGAAAGCCATAGCCCCACAGGCGCCCCACCTCTTCCAGGAGGCTCCCGGCAAAGGCCATGGTCAGCAGCCACACGAACGACTGGGCCTCCGATTGGCCCCTGGCGGCGGCCACCGCATCCAGGTAGGTGCTGAGGGGCAGCCAGGTGAAGAGCTGAAAGGCGGCGAACACCAGCGCGCCCATAAAGAACGGCGCCCAAGGGGTGAGCGTCTTGCGCCGAAAGCGCAGCGCGACACCGAGGGGTACCCCCACCTGCAAGAGGAGCGAGAAGAGGAACGCCAGGATGGTGGTGATCTGCAATCCGACCCCCGAGATCCGCTGACGGCGGCGCGACGGATCCATTATAGGCGGGCCGCCCCGACCGGCAAGCAGGGGGCATCTCGCCCGCCTTGACACCGCCCACGCGGCGCGTATGATGTGCCTTGTGCGCTCCCTCTTCCCCACCCTGAGGTAGTTCCGTGTTACAAAGATCCACCGTCCGCTACCTCATCGCCGCGTACGTGGCCGACATCCTGCTGACGTGCGTGGCGCTGGTCTTGGCGCGCGAGGCGCGGCTGGCCAGTCCCTTTGGGCAGGCGCTGACCCCGGAGGGTCACGCCCTGCACTGGTCCATGTTCGTCATGATTTTCCTCATCTGGTCGGTCGCCCTCTCCAGCCTGGGGGCCTATGCGCCGCACCGCATCGCCCGCTGGGCGGAGGAATCCCAGACGGTGGTCCTCGCCGTCGGCGCGTCCATAGTGGTGTTTGCCGGGGCTTTGTATTTCTCCTATCGCGGTCTCTCGCGGCTGTTATTCGTCTATTTCGGCCTGTTGGACGTGGCGCTGCTCCTCGGGGCGCGGCTGGCGCTGCGGGCCGCCTTTGGGCAGCGGGCCACCCGCCGGCGAGCGGTGCTCATCGCCGGCGCCGGGCAGATCGGCCAGCGCGTGGCCGAGAGCCTGCAGCCCTGTCGCTGGATGGGCATCGACCTCGTTGGGTACCTGGACGACGCCCCGGAAAAGCAGGGGCAGACGATCGCCGGCCTGCCGGTCCTCGGCAGCCTGGGCGAGGCGGACGCGGTCATCGCCGCCCACGGCGTGCAGGAGGTGATCGTGGCGCTGCCCCTCGCGGCCCACGAGCGACTGGGCGCCCTGGTGCGCGAACTGGGCAGCCAGCCGGTGAACGTCAAGGTGGTGCCCGACTATTCGCAGCTTGTCTTTTTGCGCACCACGCTGGAGAGCCTCGGGGGCTTGTTCCTCATCGGGCTCAAGGAGCCGGTCATCGGCCCGGTGGATCGGGCCATCAAGCGGGGCTTTGACATCGTGGGGTCCGCGGTGGGGCTGCTCCTCCTGGCCCCCCTTCTCCTCGTGATCGCCCTCCTGGTGCGGGTGACGTCGCCGGGGCCCGTCCTCTATGTGAGCCGGCGCGTGGGCGAGGGCGGGCGCGTGTTCCCGATGCGCAAGTTCCGCACCATGCGCGACGGCGCCGACCTCCACGAGGAGGAACTGATCTCCGAGACCGAGGACGGCGCGCTGGTATTCGAAAAGCGACCCGACGACCCGCGGGTAACCCCCATCGGCCGCATCCTGCGGCGCTACAGCCTGGATGAGCTCCCGCAGCTGTACAACGTCCTGGTGGGCGACATGAGCCTGGTGGGGCCGAGGCCCGAGCTGCCCTCCCTCGTGGTGCACTATGAACCGTGGCAGATGAAGCGGTTCGCCGTCCCCCAGGGGCTCACCGGTTGGTGGCAGATCTCCGGACGCGCCAGCAAGGCCAAGCACCTGCACGCCGAGGACGACCTGTACTACATCCGTAACTATTCGGTCCTTCTGGACGTTAAGATTATCGTGCGCACCCCGCTTGCCGTGCTGCGCGGGGAGGGTGCTTTCTAGCAGGGCGTGCGGCCGTCTGCGCGAGGCGGGACGCCTTTGACAGCCCTTCGTCTCAAGTGTATAGTCCTGGGCACGTTTGCCTCAGAAGGGGGCTGCTCCGTGAGCGATCTCGGTTCCCGGCTTCGCGAAGCGCGCGAGAGCCGCGGGTTGACACTCCAGCAAGTAGAAGAGCAACTGCGCATCCGCCATGCCTTTCTGGAGGCCCTCGAGGAGGAGCGCTACGACGCGCTGCCCGGCGCGGTGTACACGCGGGGCTTTATCCAGAGCTACGGCCGCTTCCTGGGCCTTCCCGTCGAAGAGCTGCTCCACGAGTACGGAGGCGGGGGCGAGACGGATGTGCAGGTCGGCCCCACGACGCGCATCCCGACGGTGCTCGACGAGCCGCTGCTCAGTTCGCCTCAGCCCTCCGTGTGGCCGATGATCTTCCTGGGGCTGATGGTGGCATTGGCCCTGGGGGTGGTGGTGTGGTTCGGCTACTCGCGCCTGTACCTCCACGAGGACCCGGCGGATGCCCTCCGGCGCTATGACCTGTTCGCCCGGATCCTGCCCGAGGCGCAGCCTTCCGCGACCGCTCAGCCCACCACGTCGGCACCGTCCGGCTCGGCCAACACGCCAGAGCCCACCGCGAGCCTCGAGGCGGCCGGCGACGTGTCGCCCGAGGCGCCCACTGCCGAGCCTACCCAGGTGGAGGCGGTGGCCACGCCGACGCCCCGGCGCACTCTGACGCCGACGCCCACCGCGACGCCGACGACGGAGGGCTCCCCGGAGACGGGGGAGGGGCAGGAGGACGGGGACGCCACCCCGCCGCCCGCCGATGCGGTGACGGTCGTGGCCCGGGTGGTCGAGACGGCCTGGGT
>JAAZBQ010000043.1 GCA_012513725.1 Chloroflexota bacterium | reverse complement strand
TCAGATCCCGATAGTACGAGTCGTGCTGGATGTAGGCGATGCGCTCGTGGCCGATGCGCTCGAGAATGGTGCGCGAGATGGTCGTCTTGCCGGCGCCGGTGCCCCCGGCCACGCCCACGACGATCGGTCTGTTCGTTCCGTTCATGGGTAGATCACCGCCTCCGCCGTCCCCAGCCACGCCGCCAGGGGAGAGGACGCCAACACCACGAGCGCGCCGAAGAGCCCCGCCGCCAGGATCGGTGCGCGACGTCGCGCGCCCCCATCGACGGCCACCAGCGCGATCGCCAGCAGCGCGGCGAACCGGTGGCTCATCCCCGGGCTCCCGGGCGCATAGTCCCCCAGGTGCTGCTGCGCCCCCGCCGCATAGGCCACCAGGGCCAGGATGCCCAGGATGAGCGCAGTGCCCACCGGGAGCCTGCGGTCGGCCGCTCCCGACCCGGTCGCCGGCCACATCGCGCCCGCCAGCAGGCTGCCCACGCCCAGCGCCAGGGCGCCGTCGGAGAGGAGCCGCCAGCCCCGCGCGACGACGACCGCCGGGGGTCCCACGGGCAGCGCTGTCCCCGCCAGGGTCAGGGCGCCTGCGGCCGCGGCGAGGGCCCGCGCGCTCCGCCCACCCACGGCCGGCGGAACGACCCAGGCCCCCAGCGCGAGCCCTAGCACCGCCAGCGCCATCCCCGGCGTTCCCACCGGCGTGGCCCCGTGGGCGGCCCACAGCACAGCGGTGAGGACCGACGCCGCCAACGCCACGCCGATGAGCGCTCGCCGCACCGCGACTCCCGGCAGCCGGTGGGCGAGGGCCGCCTGTGCCAGCCAGAGCACACCCGCCGCGATGCCCATGGCGACGAGAGCGCCTCCCGCGGCCACTTTACTCGTGCTCCCCGGCCAGGCCGCGCCACAGCCGCTCGGCCCATTCCCGTTCGGGCGCCAGCAGCAGGTGGCGGGCGCTCTCGCCGTCCTCTGCGGTCACCAGCCACCCGCGGCGGGGCGGCCACAGGGCCTGCCCCACGCCGCCGGCCAAGAGCGCCAGCCCGCCCAGCACGGCCAGGGGCAACTCGGGCTCCCGTTCGGCGCGCACCCGCACAAAGTACTCAGCGGCCAGCCGCACCTGCACCCGGCCATCGTCCAGGACCCCATCGGACGTGAGGAACTCCTCGGCCAGTATCTCTCCTCCGGAGGCATCGCGGAGCACGGCGTGCACTACCGGTTCGTCGATGCCTTCCCCCGGCAGCGAGGAATAGTACACCATCTCCAGGAGGCGGTCGGCGCCCGTCAGCGCCACGATCTGCTCGTGCTCCACCGCAGCAAAGCGCACCCGCACCGTTTCCGCGGTGGTCGCGGGGCCGCCCAGCCAGGTGAGCCGCAGGCGCTCTCCCCCGGCGGCCTCTGCCTCTACGCGCACCACGGGTCCCTGCCCCACCATGTAGAGCCGCAGGCCGCCCACGGTCGCCGGCTGTCCGATGCCCACACGTGCGGTGGTCTGCGCCGCGTCGGTTCCTGCGCCGTCCTGGCGCAGCGAGAGGTCGGCGACGAGCCGCTGCGTCGGCGCGCCCGACCCGCGCACCTCCAGTAGATCGAGGCGCGCACGGAGGTCCGTCGCGGGTTCCAGCACGGTCTCCTCGCCGAGGGCCAGGGCCACGGACGCCCCCTCCCACGACCACCGGCCCCCGACGAACCCTGCCACGAGCAGGAGCACCACGCCCAGGAACAGCAGCCCGGCGAGGGCGTGGCGCGAGGGGGTGTCGGTGATGGCGGCGAAGCGCAGGCCGTCCCGCGCCCCGAGGGGCGTGAGGTGCAGGCCCTCGGCCCGGACGGCGTCCTCCGGCCGGCGCGCCTCGCCCTCCCCCCCAGAGCGCGCGGCCGAGCGGGCGACGAGGCCCCGTCGCGGGGGGAGCGACCAGCGCGGCGCCCACAGGCTCGTCAGCCGGACGAGGGATACGAGCCCCAGGGCGGCCAGGAGCAGGCGAAAAGGCGCCGAATCGTAGACGTCCAGGGCCCCGATGGTCTCGGCGATGTCGAACGCCCGGCCCCAGCGGGCGCGGGCCTCCAGCCGCCAGCGGGCCTCATCCATCCCCGCCTGGGGCTCGGTCTGCGGGAACACGCCGGCCAGGAGCGCCAGGGCCAGCAGCAGGGCCAGGATGGTGCGGAGCACGAGGGGCGACTCGAGCCACCGCCACGCGCCAGCACCCAGCCGACCTGCGCGGTCGGGCCAGTGGTCGGGCTGGGGAGAGGCGCTGTCCATGGGTCCGCCCCCTGAAGTGTCGCGTCGGAGGGTCGAAAGCGCGGATGAATCACCAGCGCGCCGGGTGGATGGGGCTGGTGGGCTCAGTATAGGCGGGGCGCCAGGAGGCGTCAACGGCCCAGCCGCAGCGGGCTGGCCACGGTCAGCCCGCGACCGGCCGGCCGCACTTGGGGCAGAACCGCGAGCCCGGGCGCAGCGGACTGCCACAGTGCACGCAGTGCTGGGCGGGGGCCTCGGCCGCGACCCGCGAGGGGATCGGCGCGCCACAGTGGGCGCAGTAGGTGCCCTCCTCTGGCAGCGGGCTCCCGCAGGATGAGCAGCGCTCGGTTTCCCGCTCGTGGCGCGCGGCCAGCATCTCCTCGAGGGCAGCCAGCTCCTCTTTTTGCTCCGCCAGCGCGGTCTTGAGGTCCGCGACGTGCTGGCACAGCGGGGTCAGCTCCTGGGAGTTCAGCCGGCCGGCCTCGTGGAGCGCCACCGCCTGCACACCGACGGCCGTGATCGTCTCGTCCAGTTGCTGGTCCAGCCGCTTGAGCTCGGCCCGGGCGCGGCTGATGGCCCGCCGCTGGTCGGCCTCGGCCATCTTTTGGCGCAGGCTCTGGATCGTGGCCTTGAGCCCGCCCGGCCGGTTCAGGTCACGGAGCATCCCCTCCGCGCGCGAGGTAACGGCCTTGAGCAGATCGTCCATCCGTACATCCCCTCTGCGCCCGCCGCTGCCGGCGTGCGCGCTATGGCGCTCGTTGACGTGCGCTTACTATACGCCCCAGCCGTCAGAAGGTCGCGGTCACGCCCGGGCGGCGGCGGTTGGCGCGCCGGGCCCCCTTCCGTATAATGCCCCGTAAGTGCGGCGCATGGGAGGTGATGAAACGTGGCACGCAGGGGTTGGCAGGCGGACCTGAACGAGTTGCGGCGCGATACGCGCTCTGGCTCTGCAGACCTGGAGCTGCGCGCCACGGGCATCCTACAGGGCGCCGTCGGCGACTCGGTGCCCGCCGAACCCGACGCCTACCGCCGCATGCTGATGAACCTGGGGCGCCAGATCATCGCCGCACAGCCCACCATGGCCGGCATCTTTCGCCTGGTGAGCGACCTCCTGTGGGCCGTGGGAGACCTATCCACCGCCGAAGCCATGCGACTCGGCGCGCTGACCTATCTCGACGGGCGCTACCAGGCCTCGCAGGCAGACCTCGAGGCGCTGACGGGCAAGGCCCGCCAGTGGCTGGGACGCTACCCCGTGATCATGACCTACTCGCGCAGCGAAGACGTCCGTGAGGCGCTCCTGGCGGTGAACGAGCGCCGCCGGCAGTTCGAGGTCCTGTGTAGCGAAGCCAGGCCCGGGCTCGAGGGCCAGGTGCTGGCCTACGAACTCGGCGCGGCCGGCGTGCGGGTGACGCTGGGCGTCGACATGGCCCTCTTTGGCTGGCTGCCCCAGGCCTCGGCCCTGGTCATCGGCGCGGATAGCATCGCGATGGCGGGCGTGGTGAACAAGATCGGCACCGCGGCCCTGCTCCGCGCGGCGGCCGAGCGGGACATCCCGCGGATCGTCCTCAGCACCTCGAACCGGTTCCTCCCGGGGGATTATGCCCTACCGCCAGAGTTCCGCGCCGGGGAGCCCGAGGAGATCATGCCGCCTGCTCGCAGCGTGGTGGTGCGCAACCCGTACTATGAGCTCGCCCCCCTGGAGCTGGTATCCTTTGTGCTTTCCGAGGAGGGCCGGCTGGACGTGCCGGCGCTGCGCGCCCGGCTCGCTAACCTGCGCGTCTATCCCGGGCTCATCGGCCGCGAGGGCCGAGGGCCGGGGTCAGTCTCCACATAAGCGTTCATGACGAGGTACACGCCCACATGTCCGACACCATCAGGCGCATCACCATTGGGTTCCGCGTCATCGCGGTGCTGGTGCTGGTCGGCTTTTTGTACGTTGGCGTCCGCCAACTGATGGATTTCTACGGCAACAAGATGGGCTTTTCCTCCGAACGGGCCATCCACGACTATTTTGCCGCCCTGGCGATCGAAGACTATGACGAGGTCTATCGGCTGACCGCCAAAGAGTCCCTGACCGATATCTATGGTCGGCGGGTGACCGAGGCGGAGTTCCAGCGCCAACTACGTGCGCTGACCGGCGACGCTCCGCTGGCCCTCCGGGTCCTCAAGACCACCCGACTCGCCGAGGACGGCGACACGCGGTACTATGCCGTGGAGGTTGGGGCGGAGGTGGGGGGCGCCTCGTCCGGCAGCCGGCTCCTCCTGGAGGTGCGCCGGCAGGGCAGCGAGTGGCACGTGCGCTACCCGTTCGCCATCGTGCTGTAGGGCCGCCCGTCGGTCGCCGGCCAACACCCTTCTGCCCGCATCCACCCGTCGGAGGCGACATGGCCATTCGTACCTACCTCTTGCGCGGTCGGGGCGCGATGCTCGAGTTTCTGCCCGAGCCCAGCGTCGAGGCGCTGGCCGAGCAGATCGTCGCGTTCAGCAACAGCACGGGGGGCACGATCATCCTCGGCCTGGACGCCGATGGCCACTCCTCCGGCGCTTCCTCCGATGACCTGGAGCCTCTCTTTGTTCGGGCGTTAGGTCTTTGCGCTCCCCCTTTCCGGCCGATGGATCTCCCCGAGTGGACCGTCGAGGACGCCAGCGGTGACCAGGTGGTGGCCGTCACCGTCAAGCCGGCGCCCAACGTCCTACGCACGGCCTCCGGCGCAGTGTACGTGCGCTCGGGCACGCTCAACGTGCGGCTCCATCCCGACCAGGTGCTGCCAGCCGCCGAGCGTCCCGCCGCGGTGAGCTTTGAGGAGCAGTCGGTGCCCGGCGCCACTCTGGATGATCTCGATCCCGAGATCATCGCCGAGTACCAGCGCAACCGGGTGGCCCGCGGCCCCCGGGGCGAGGCCTTTACCCAGGCCGAGCTCCTACGCGATGCGGGCGCCACCGACGCGAGCGGCCAGCCCACCGCAGTCGGCATCCTCCTCTTTGGCCGGCGTCCCGAGCAGTTCTTCCCCCAGGTGGGCGTCGTGCTGGTGCGCTTTCGGGGCACCAGCCTGCGCGAGGCCGCCGTCGGCGCCGAGCGCTATGCCCGGCGCACCGAGATCGCCGGCCCCGCAGCGCGGATCGTTGAGGGCGCCTGGGCGGCGCTCTTTGAGGAGATCGACCACCAGCCCGTGGTGGACGGCCTCGAGCGCCGGGAGCGCTACGCCTATCCCCTGGAAGCCGTGCGCGAGGCGGTGGTGAACGCCGTCTGTCACCGGGACTATGCCATCAGCGGGCAGCGGATCGAGATCCGCCTGTTCGACGACCGCCTGGAGATCGTTTCGCCCGGGGGCCTTCCCGGGCACATCACCCTGGACAACATCCTCGACGAGCACTATTCGCGAAACCCCCGCCTGGTCCGCGGCCTGTACCACTGGGGCTATATCGAGGAGTTGGGCCAGGGGGTGGACATCATCTACGAGGCGATGCGGCGCGAGCACCACCCCGAGCCCGAGTTCCGCGACGCGGGGCGCTCGTTCGCCGTGGTGCTCAGCAACACGGTGGATGACCTGGAGGCTGAGTACGAGGGACTCTTGAACGAGCGCCAGATCATGGCCCTGCGCTTCCTCGGCGACCATGGGCGCATCACCAACCGCCAGTACCAGCACCTGTGCTCCGACGTCAGCAGCGAGACGCTCCGGCTCGACCTGCGCGATATGGTGGAGAAGGGGCTACTGCTCAAGATCGGAAACAAGCGCGGAACGTTCTACGTCCGCAAGTGAGGCGGGGGGCCGGGGATATCCCAAATGGAATCCCAAATATCCCAAGTGCCCTGTGGGGATATCCCTTCCGGCGCCCGCTCGATCCGCGCTACTCGCCCTCGTCCAGCGTCTCCTCGCCCGGCGACTCCTCGCCCGGCGACTCCTCGCCCAGGGGCCCGAGCAGCCACTTGGGGATGCGCCCGCGGACGTGTACCCCCTCCTCGGTGTACGATTCCTCCTCGACGATGCCCTGCTTGTGCCACAGGTTCAGCAGTTCGCCGTTGCCGTAGGGCATCACGACGTCCGCTTCCACCATCTGGTCCGATAGGACGGTCTCCACCATCCCGAGGAGATCCTCGATTCCCACGCCCTGCTCTGCCGAGACGGGCGCCACGTGCT
>JAAZBQ010000397.1 GCA_012513725.1 Chloroflexota bacterium | reverse complement strand
CTGCACTGTGCCCTACCTTCACACCGTCTCTTCTGTTCTCCCATTATAAGAGGGTGGGCTCACCCTGTCAAAAAAGTACCGGTTACGCCGCCGCACGGTGCGGCCGCACGGTGCGGCGGCGTGTCGTCCCCAGGGCCCGACCGCACGGCGCATGGCGCCCAAGTGCGGCCTAGGCCGTTGCCCGCCGTTATTCTGTGGTCTTGAGCGACTCTGGATCGCCATACAGCAGACAGCGGGTCCGATGCTCCGTTCCCACATCAAAGAGTGGCGGCTCGATGACGTCGCACCTGCCCGGCATAAAGTAGTTGCACCGCGGGTGATACGGGCAGCCAGGCGGAATGTTGTACGGATCGGGCACGGTACCCTTGATCGACTCGAGCCGTTCGCGCGATTTGCGGCCCACCCGGGGGATGGAACGCAGCAGCGCCTCGGTGTAGGGGTGCTTGGGATTGTAAAAGATGTTGTCGACGCTGGCCTCTTCGACCACCTTGCCCAGGTACATGACGATGACGTGCTCCGTCATCTGGGCGATCACCCCCAGGTTGTGGGTGATGAACATGATGGCCATGCCCAGGTCCGATTGCAGGCCACGCATGAGCTGCAGGATTTGGGCCTCGGTGGTCACGTCGAGGGCCGTGGTGGGCTCGTCGGCGATGAGGAGCGACGGCTGGCAGGAGAGCGCCATGGCGATCATGCCGCGCTGCCGCATGCCGCCGGAGAGCTCGTGCGGGTAGCGATCCACCGTCCGCCGCGGCTGGGGCATTCCCACCCGCTGGAGCATCTCGACGGATAGCTCCTTGGCCTCCTCGTTGGAGACCTCCTGGTGTAGGAGGATGGCCTCCATAATCTGGCTGCCCAGGGTGTGCACCGGCGACAGAGAGGTCATCGGCTCCTGGAACACCATGGAGATCTCTGCGCCGCGGATGGAGCGGATCTCCGGGCCCCGCTCGTCCAGGGTGGTCAGGTCGATGACCTCGGTGACGTCGCCGCCGTTCCGCCGGCTCCGCCGATGGTACAGGATCTCGCCCTGGGTGATGCGCCCCGGCCGGGGCACGATGCGCAGGATGGACCGCGCGGTCACCGACTTGCCGCAGCCCGACTCGCCCACCACTCCCAGCGTTTCCCCGCGGTACAGGGTAAAGTCGGCGCCGTCGACGGCGTGCACGGTGCCCTCGTCGAGGAAGAACTGGGTCTTCAGGTTCCGTACTTCTACTAGAGGTTCCCGTTGAGGCTTGTCCACTGTTCGCTCCTGTTCCCTAGACTCCCGCCCGACACTGCAGTGTGAGATGAAGTAACGTGACGGTGCACATGCAGGCAACACGGCTGCCGAACAACGACGCTCGAGGACCTAACGATACGACGACCGGGACCCTCACCCGGCACCGCTCTGCGACGTGCGGGCCCCTACGAACGCGCGATGATCACCATGTAGCGGAGGGAACCCTCTCCGCCGTTCGCCAAGCCATGCAGCGTGCTCGCATCGAGCAGCGCGGCCTCGCCGGCGTCCAGCGTGTAGCGGTCATCGCCCACCTCCACCACCGCCTGGCCCTCGAGGATGTAAAAACCCTCGATGCCCTCGTGGGTATGCGGCGGGTGGGCGCGCATCTGTGGCCCCACCTCGGTGATGTGGACCGTCAATCGATCCGCAGGGATGGCCTGATCCACCCATAGCGTCGCCAAGCCCTTGGCGCTCCGCTTTATCAACGCCATACGGCCTCCTCCCTGGTGTGCGAGGCGGTCCCGGACGTAAAGCCGCCCGGGACATGCCTCTTCTTCCGCCGCAGTCTAATACGGATACTCGTACCAGTCCAGTAGTCCCGCGGGGGCGGCCTCGGAAGCGT
>JAAZBQ010000042.1 GCA_012513725.1 Chloroflexota bacterium | reverse complement strand
GAGATCCTGAGCCGCTCGACGACGGTCCTCGATGACATCGCCGAGCGCGAGGATCGGCGCCTGGTGCGCGAGGCGGTGACCGCCGCCAGCAAGGGCGAAGCCGGGGTGACGGGCCTGGCCGACACGTTGTACGCGCTGCACGCCGGCCGGGTGCGCCTGCTCCTGGTGGATGAGGACTATGCGGCAGCGGGCTATGCCTGCGGACATTGTGGCTATGTCGGCGCCGAGCACAGCCCCGCGTGCCCGTTCTGCGGGGCGGAGGACATGGCGCCGGTGCCCGATGCGGTGAACCGGGCGCTGCTCAAGAGCGTGCTCTCGGGGGCCGACGTGAACGTGGTGCGCGGCGACGAGGACATGTACCGGGCCGGCCACATCGCGGCGCTGCTGCGATACTAGACCCAGACCATGCGCGGCGGGCGCCGACTGCGCCCGCCGCACAGAGAGAGATGATAGGACCCCGCGGAGGAGCATCCACCGCCGCGGGGAGGACATGGAGGAGGATGCAGATAGACCCATGAATCTGAAGAAGTTTACTGAAAAGGCCCAAGAGGCGATGTTTGCGGCGCAGACGCTGGCCGAGGAGCGCAACCATAGCGCCGTCGAGGTGGAGCACCTCCTGTTCGCGTTGGTCCAGCAGGAGGGCGGCGTGGTGCCCGAGATACTCGAGGCGCTGGACGTGCCCACGCAGCGCGTGGTGGGGGACCTGGAGGGGATCCTTACCCGCAAGCCGACCGTGAGTGGGGCCGCGCAGCGCTACGTGTCACCGGGGCTGGCCGCCGTGGTGCGGGCCGCCCAGGGCGAGGCCGAGCGCATGCGCGACGAGTTCGTCTCCACCGAGCACCTGCTACTGGCCATCGTCGCCTCCGATTCGGTGGTGGCCACCGACGTGCTCAAGCGCTACAACCTGACGCCGGAGCGCATCTATCAGGCGCTGACGGAGATCCGCGGCAGCCAGCGGGTGACGGATCAGAACCCCGAGGGCCGCTACCAGGCCCTGGACAAGTACGCCCACGACCTGACCGCCGCGGCGCGCCAGGGCAAGCTGGACCCGGTGATCGGCCGCGACGAGGAGATCCGCCGGGTTATCCAGGTCTTGTCGCGCCGCACCAAGAACAATCCGGTCCTCGTCGGCGAGGCCGGCGTGGGCAAGACCGCCATCGCCGAGGGGCTCGCCCAGCGCATCGTCCAGGGGGACGTGCCCAAGAGCCTGCGCGACAAGCGGATCGTGGCGCTGGACCTCGGCGCGCTGGTGGCGGGCGCCAAGTTCCGTGGCGAATTCGAGGAGCGCCTCAAGGCGGTGCTCAAGGAAGTGCAGTCATCCCAGGGGCAGGTCATCATGTTCATCGATGAGCTGCACACCGTGGTGGGGGCCGGCGCGGCGGAGGGGTCGCTGGACGCCTCCAACATGCTGAAACCCCTCCTGGCCCGGGGCGAGCTGCACACCATCGGCGCGACGACCCTGAACGAGTACCGCCAGCACGTGGAAAAGGACGCGGCGCTGGAGCGGCGCTTCCAGCCGGTACTGGTGGACGCGCCCACGGTGGAGGAGACCATCTCCATCCTCCGGGGGCTCAAGGAGCGCTACGAGGTGCACCACGGGGTGCGCATCCAGGACGCGGCGCTGATCGCCGCGGCGACGCTCTCCGACCGCTACATCGCCGACCGGTTCCTGCCCGACAAGGCCATCGACCTGGTGGACGAGGCGGCGGCCCGGTTGCGCATGGAGATCGAGTCCTCCCCCCGGGAGATCGACGAGATCGAGCGGCGCATCCTGCAGCTGCAGATCGAGCAGCAGGCCCTGGCCAAGGAGCGCGACGAGGCTTCCCGCGAGCGGGCGGCCAAGATCGCCCAGGAACTGGCCGAGCGCCAGGCGGAGCTCGAGGATCTCCGCGGGCGGTACGAGGGGGAGCGCGCGGGGATCACGCGCATCCAGGACCTCAAGGCGCGCCTGGAGGAACTCCGCACCGAGGCGGAGCAGGCCGAGCGCCAGGTGGACTATGAGCAGGCCGCGCGGCTCCGCTACCAGGAGATCCCCGCGGCGGAGCGGGCCCTGGCCGAGGAGGAGGCCCGCCTGACCGAGTTGCAGCCCGAGGAGCGCATGCTCCGCGAGGACGTGTCGCCGGAGGACATTGCCGAGGTGGTGGCCAAGTGGACCGGGATCCCCGTCTCACGGCTACTGGAATCGGAGGTGGCCAAGCTCGTGCACATGGAGGAACGCCTCCACCAGCGCGTGGTGGGCCAGGACGAGGCGATCTCGGCGGTAGCCAACGCCGTGCGGCGCTCGCGTTCCGGCCTGCAGGACCCGCGCCGGCCGATCGGTTCCTTTATCTTCCTGGGCCCCACGGGCGTGGGCAAGACGGAGCTGGCCAAGGCGCTGGCCGAGTTCCTGTTCGACGATGAGGACGCCCTGATCCGGCTGGACATGAGCGAGTACCAGGAGCGCCACACCGTGGCGCGGATGGTCGGTGCGCCGCCGGGGTACGTCGGCTATGACGAGGGCGGCCAACTCACCGAGGCGGTGCGGCGACGCCCGTACTCGGTGGTATTGCTCGACGAGATCGAAAAGGCCCACGCCGAGGTGTTCAACGTCCTGTTGCAGGTCCTCGACGACGGGCGCCTGACGGACGGCCACGGCCGCACGGTGAACATGACCAACACGGTGGTGATCATGACCTCCAACATCGGCTCCCAGTTCATCTCGGAGCTGGGCGGCCGCAACTGGGAGGAGGCCCGCCGGCGGGTGATGGACGCCATGCGCCAGCACTTCCGCCCCGAGTTCTTGAACCGGGTGGACGAGGTCGTCATGTTCCGGGGGCTCACCCAGGAGCAACTCGGCGAGATCGTGAACATCCAGCTCCGCGACCTCGATCGGCGCCTGGCCGAGCGGGGCATCGGTCTCGAGGTGACGCCGGAGGCCCGACGCGCGCTGGCCGAAGAGGGGTTCGACCCCGTCTACGGCGCGCGGCCCCTGCGGCGCACGATCCAGCGCCGCATCCAGGATCCCCTGGCGCTGCGGCTGCTGCAGGGCGAGTTTACCGATGGAGACACCGTGGTGGTCGATATCGACGGTGCAGAGTATACTTTTCACCGTGAGGAGACCGTAACCGCCACGGTGTAGCGGCCCCCTTCCCGAAAGGTTCTTTCCTTTCGGGAAGGTCTCGGTATCCTCGCAGAGGCAAGAACCTTCCCGAAGGTGAAGCCAACCTTCGGGAAGGAAGACCAACCAACAGTCTGTGCCCACCATCCGGTGGGCTTGGAGAGCTGAGGAAATAGATGATCGGATTCGAACGATTCACCAAGCGCGCCCAAGAGGCCGCGACGCGTGCCTACGAGATCATGCAGCAGTACCACCACGCGCAACTGGACACCGAGCACGTGCTCCTGGCCGTCCTGGAGCAGACCGACGGCCCCGTCGTGCGCGTGGTGGAAGAGATGCGCGGCGACGTGCCGCAGATCCGCCACCGACTGGACGACGTGCTGAAAGGCAGCACGCGGCTGGGCTCCGGCGGCGCCATTCACCCCTCGCAAGTGTACATCACCCCCCGGGTAAAGCGGCTGATGGACCGCGCGAACGAGGAGGCCAGCAAGCTCCAGGACGAGTTCATCTCCACGGAGCACCTGTTCCTCGCCGCGCTGAGCGAGCAGGAATCCGCCGCGTCGCGCATCCTGGTGGAGGCGGGGATCACCTACGACCGCTTCCTGGAGGCGCTGCTCGCCTTCCGGGGCGGGCGCCGGGTCACCTCGCAGGCCGCCGAGACGCGTTTCAAGACCCTGGAAAAGTTCTCGCGCGACCTGACCCAGATGGCCAAGGAGGGCAAGCTGGATCCGGTGATCGGGCGGGATGCCGAGATCATGCGCGTCCTGCAGGTCCTCTCGCGCCGCACCAAGAACAATCCCGTCCTCATCGGCGAGGCCGGCGTGGGCAAGACCGCCATCGTCGAGGGGCTGGCGCAAAAGATCGTCACCAGCGACGTGCCGGAGACGCTCCTGAACAAGCGCCTGGTGTCGCTGGACCTCGGCGCCATGGTGGCGGGCTCCCGCTTCCGCGGCGAGTTCGAGGAGCGGCTCAAGGCGTCGCTGGAGGAGATCGAGCAGGCGGAGGGCGAGATCATCCTGTTCATCGACGAGTTGCACACCGTCGTGGGGGCGGGAGCGGCCCAGGGGGCCATCGACGCCTCGAACATGATGAAGCCGGCCCTGGCGCGCGGCGAACTGCAGTGCATCGGGGCCACCACGCTGGACGAGTACCGCCAGCACATCGAAAAGGACTCGGCGCTGGAGCGCCGCTTTGCGCCGATCTTTGTCGAGGAGCCCACGGTGGAAGACACCATCGAGATGCTCCGCGGGCTCAAGGACCGCTACGAGGCCCATCACGGCGTGCGCATCACCGAAGAGGCGCTGCGCATGGCGGCGGTGCTCTCAGATCGCTACGTCAAGGAACGGCACCTGCCCGACAAGGCCATCGACCTGATCGACGAGGCGGGCTCCAAGCTCATGATCGCCATCCACTCGCTGCCGCCGCACCTGAAGGAGCTCCGGCAGGAGATCGCGCGGCTGACCACCGAGGAGGAGGCCGCCGGCCAGGAACGCAACTATGCCCTGGCCGCCGATGTGAAGAGCCAGCGGCTCAAGCTGACGGCAGAGTTCGAGGAGGCGCGCACGGTCTGGCAGGAGCAACAGGGCCTCGACGAGGTAGTTGACGCCGAGGACGTCGCCGAGATCGTCGCCTCGTGGACGGGCATCCCCGCCTCGCGGATGCAAGAGGCGGAGACGGCCCGGCTCCTGGAGATGGAGGAGCACCTGAAGCGCTACGTGGTGGGCCAAGAGGACGCCATCGTGGCGGTCTCCGACGCCATCCGACGGGCCCGCTCGGGCCTCAAGGACCCGCGCCGGCCGGTCGGCTCGTTCATCTTTTTGGGCTCCAGCGGCGTAGGCAAGACGGAGCTGGCCAAGGCGCTGGCTCGTTTCCTGTTCGACGACGAGGACGCCCTGTTGCAGGTGGACATGACCGAGTACGGCGAGCGGCACACCGTGTCGCGGCTGGTCGGCGCGCCGCCGGGGTACGTGGGCTATGACGAGGGCGGCCAACTCACCGAGGCGGTGCGGCGGCGGCCCTACCAGGTCATCCTGTTCGACGAGATCGAAAAGGCCCACGCCGACGTGTGGAACGCCCTGATGCAGATCCTCGAGGAGGGTCGGCTGACGGATGGGCAGGGGCGCGCGGTGGATTTCCGCAACACGGTGCTCATCATGACCTCCAACATCGGCACGTCCTACGTCAAGAGCGGCGGGGCCATCGGCTTTCGCTCCGACGGCCAGCCTTCCGAGGAGGTGCGCTTTACCGACGAGATCATGCAGGGGCTCAAGCGGACCTTCCGGCCCGAGTTCCTGAACCGCATCGACGAGGTGATCGTGTTCCACAAGCTCGCCCGCGAGCATATCATGCAGATCGTCGATCTGCAGATGCGCGAGATCGAGGAGCGCCTGCACGAGCGGGGGATCCGGATCCTGATCACCCCGGCGGCCAAGGGCTGGCTGGCGGACAAGGGCTACGACGAATCGTTCGGCGCGCGACCGCTGCGTCGCGCCCTGCAGCGCTACGTCGAGAGCCCCCTGTCGCAGCGGCTGTTGGCCGGCGAGTTTGCGCCGGGCGACGTGGTGCACATCGACCTGGACGAGTCGGGCGATGGCCTGACGTTCACCAAGGCCGAGTCCGCCGAGTCGCTGGCTTCCCTCGGGCAGCTATCCGGTGTCGAGTAACATGCGCACCGCGGCCGAGTGGCTGGCGTACCTGCAGCGTGAGCGGCCCGCGGTGGCCTCCCACTATGGGGTGCTCGCACAGCACCCCATGCTGGGGGGCCTCGCGACGAGCGCGGCGCGGGCCTATGCGGCCATCGCCGCGGCACTGGAGGGCGGCGGCACGCTCTTCTTGTGCGGGAACGGCGGCTCGTTCGCCGATGCCCTGCACATCTCCGGGGAGCTGCTCAAGTCCTTCGAACGGCCGCGGCCGCTCCCGGAGCCCGT
>JAAZBQ010000396.1 GCA_012513725.1 Chloroflexota bacterium | reverse complement strand
TAGTTGGGAGATGATTGGTAGGATGCAGGGTTAGGGGTGTTGTGCGGTGGAGGTCCTTCGCTTCGCTCAGGATGACGCGTGGGGGGGCTCAGGATGACGGAGTGAAGGCGGGCTTGGGATGACGGGGGGTTGTCGGGGCGGGAGTGAGGGGGTTGGCTACCCATTCGCCTCGGCCGAGAGGATCACCTCCCCCACCAGCACCATGTGGCGCTCCTCCTGTTCCTCGCAGAGCAGGCGCACCTCCATCATAAAGGCCTTGTACTCGGGGGTCTCCTGCCAGCGGGCGACGTCCTCCCCACTCCTCCAGATGCCCACGGCGATCAGGCGCTGCGGCGCCTCGTCATCGCGAAGGAGCCGCATCGCCTGTACCCCCTGCTGTCGCCGGATCGTCCACCGCGCCAAGGCCTCCCAGGCCGAGATCAAGGCCTCCTCGTATGATGCCCGCGTGCGCCAGATGGCCACGCTGTAGGCTGTCTCTGGCTCCCCCTCCATCGCACGTCCCTCTTTCGACGTCACGCTATTCACCCGTCAACGCCAACACCGCCGCAACGACCACCCCTGCCCCGACGGCCAGTAGGTTGCGTACTCTGCCCTCGTGCGCCACCTGGGGAAGCAGGTGCGCCGCCCCCACGTATACGAGGGCGCCCCCTGCAATGGCGAGCAGCGCGCCAAGCGCCTCTTCGCTCAGGCGGTCGACAAAAGGGTACGCCGCCAGGGCTCCCAGCGGCGTGGTCAGCGCCGCAGCCACAAAGGCATACCACGCCGCCCGGCGGCGGCCCATGCCGCCCTGCTCCAGGAGCACGAAGGTCAGGATCCCCTCGGGGAACTCGTGGAGGATCATGCCCAGCGCCGCGAGCGCGCCCGTCAACACGCTCACCTGAAAGGTCACGGCAAAGATGACGCCGTCGATCAGCGAGTGCAGGCCGATGCCCAGCATCGACACGATGCCCGTCGTGTGCGCGGTGCCGCCGCCCGGGTCCACGTGGTCGTCGACCAGGCGCGCCTCGTCGTGCTCCAGATGGCCGGTGACCAGCCGATCGACGATCAACAACCCGAAAAAGCCGCCCACGAGGTAGGCCGGCGCCGCCCCGTTCATCTCGCCGGCCTCGGGGATGATGCTCATGAACGAGAGGGTGACGAGGGTACCTGCGGCAAAGGCGACAAAGATCAGGGCGTTGGCGCGCGCCCAGTCGGCCCGCCGCGTGATGGCCACGATGCCCGTTGTGTTCACGGCGAGGGAAAAGAGACTCGCCACGACGACGGCCCAGAAGGTAGTGTCGATGACCATCACCCCGCCAGCACAGGCTCCCAGGATCCCTGACATGCACCCCACGGCGCCCGCTCGATCGCCCGGTGGTGGATGGAGAACCCGCGTCCGCGCCGCCTACGGGCGAGGAACCGGGATGTCAGACGCATAGAGAGGAGGCGAGAGGGGATGTTGCGTGGGGGGGAAAATCGGTAAAGTGAGGAGAAGCCACCGCATGCAGAGGCTGACCGGCCAGATCACCTCACACAGGAGAGGCTCCTCCCCACTTCTTATGGTAACGGCTTGGCGCTCACGGGTCAAGTAACAAACGGCGAAAAACGTTCTTCTATCATAGAAGAACGGTTAGATCGCCCTGTCACCTTTCGATACCCACCAGGCGGACGAATCGCCGCCGACCCACCTGGAGGGTCGCCTCGCCCGGCGCCACGACCAGGTCCGGCTCCTCGACCGCCGCGCCATCCAGCCGCACGCCGCGCTGCTCGATGAGCCGCCGCGCCGCGCTGCGACTGGGCGCCAGACCCGTGTCGACCAGGAGGCTGACGATATCGGTCGGCTGGGCCAGGGGATGAGACGGCATCTCGTCGGGCGCCTCGTGATCCTGGAACACCTGGCGGAAATGGTCCTCCGCCTGGCGGGCCGTCTCCTCATCGTGGAGCGAGCCGACGATCTCCCGCGCCAGGCGCATCTTGAGGTCGCGGGGGTGGAGGCGGCCGGCGTCGAGGTCGGCGAACAGGCCCTCGATCTCTGCCGGGGTCCAGCGCGTGACGAGATCGGCATAGTTGCGCATGGCCTCGTCGGGTACCGACATCACCTTGCCGTACTGCGCCTCGGGGGGTTCCGCGATGCCGATGGTGTTGCCGGTGGATTTGGACATGCGCCGGCGCCCGTCGGTGCCCACGAGGATCGGCAGGGTGAGGCAGATCTGGGGCCGCTGCCCCCGCGACGCCATCCACTTGCGGCCGGCCATCAGGTTGAACAGCTGCTCGGTGCCGCCGACCTGCACGTCGGCCTGCAGGTGCGCTGCGTCGTAGGCCTGCATCAGGGCATAGAGGAACTCGTGGAGCCAGATCGGGCTGCCCTCGGCAAACCGCTGGGAAAAGTTGTTGCGGGTGAGGAACTGCTGCACGGTGAACTGGCCGGCCAGGTCGATGACGTCAGCAAACGACAGTCCGGCGAGCCAGCGGTCGTTGTACTCGACGGTCGTCCGCTCCCGATCCAGCACGCGCCAGACCTGCTCGACGTACGTCTGGGCGTGGGCCCGGGCCTGCTCGGGGGTCTGCTGGGCGCGGGCTGCGTCCTTGTCCGAGGGGTCGCCGATGAGGCTGGTGAACGAGCCGATGAGAAAGATCACCCGGTGGCCGAGGTCCTGGAACTGCCGCAGCTTGCGCAGCGGCACCGTGTGGCCGAGGTGCAGGTCGCTGGAGGTCGGGTCGACGCCGAGGTACACCCGGAGCGGCCGCCCGGCCTCCAGGGCCTCGCGGAGCCGCTCCCGGAGCTCCGCACGCATGGTGTCCACGATCCCGGCGTCGCCATAGGTGACGCCGCGCATGAGCAGGGCGACCTGCTCGTCCAGGGGTATAGACGATAGCATCATGCTACTCCTTCTGCTCTCTGGGGTTGACATACCTGGTCGGATCGGGAGACCGCGCGGCGGCGTGTTCAGCCGCTGGCGCGCGGCGCCGGCCGTGACCCGATCCGACCGAGAGAGCAGATCACGACCCGCCGGGGTAGACGTATCGCGGATATGGCAGACCGTTGGGTAGCATCAGGCGCTCCTGTGCAGCGAACCTAGGCGAACGCTCGCGCGGCCTCTTCCATGCGCGAGATGACCTCCACGCCGAACGGGCAGCGGGCCTCGCACTCGCCGCAGGCGATGCAGTCGTCGGCGTTGGTGGGCATGGCGGCGTAATCGGCGCGTACCTGCTCCACCCCGACCCGCTGGGCGGCGTCGAGGAGGCGCATGGTCTGGCCGATGTCGATCGTCGACGGGCACGGGAGGCAGTGGTTGCAGTACACGCATTCGCCCTCCCGGTACTGGGCGAAACCGGCCAGGAGCGGCGCAAAGTCACGCTCCTCGGGCGTCGCGTCCCAATAGGCCAGGGCGGCATCCAGCTCGGCCACGTCGCGGCAGCCCGGGACGATGGTGGAGACGCTTGGCTGCTCCAGGATGTACGACAGGCACCGGACCGGGGTGATTGCGTTCGTCCGACGCACGCTCACGTCCGACCCGCCCACCAGAAAACGCTCGACGCGCAGCTCATCGCCGCCCTGGAGCAGGCGTCCGCCGGCAAAGGGCTTCATGGCCACCAGCGCCACGTCGTGGGTCTGGCAGGCGTCCAGGAGGTCGCGCCTGCCGGGGACGGCGTTGCCCAGGATGTTCACCGGGAACATCAGCACGTCGATGGCGCCGCTCTCCACGGCCTGCAGCGACGTGGCGACGGTGTGCCCGCTGAACCCGATGAGGCGCGCCTTGCCCTCCTCCTGGTAGCGGCGGGCGGCGCCCAGGAGACCGTCCTCGTCCATCAGCTGCTCATAGTCCTCCTGCTCGTCGCAGTTGTGCAGGAACACCACGTCGACATAATCGGTCTCCAGGCGGCGGAGGAAGTCGTGAAAGTAGTGCTCCGAGATGGCCAGGTCCCGCGTCTTGGCGTGCTGGCCGTTCTCCACGCAGCCCCCGAGGTGCGTGGTGATCATCGCCTCCTCGCGCCGCCCACGAAAGGCGACCCCCATCGTGTCGCGGATGTCTGGCTGGGCATAAAAGATGTCAAAGTAGTTGATGCCCCGGTCCAGCGCCGCGTGGATCACCCGGACGGCGTGATCTCGAGGCTCGTTCAAGAGGTACTCGGTGCCGAGGCTGATGGCACTGACCTGGAGGCCGCTGCGGCCCAGGCGACGGGTCTTCATGGTGTGATCCTTTCAGGCGAAATGGAGAATGACGGTGGCCCAGGCCTGAGCAGACTCAGGTGCTGGCCTGAGCAGACTCAGGTACTCGCCTGAGCAGACTCAGGCGTTGGCCTGAGCGGACTCAGGCGTTGGCCTGAGCAGACTCAGGTACTCGCCCAAGCGGACTCGGGCGTTGGCCCGAGCGGACTCAGGCGTTGGCCTGAGCGGCGGCGTGGTCGACGAGTTGCTGGAAGATCAAGTAGCGATCGAGGTAC
>JAAZBQ010000395.1 GCA_012513725.1 Chloroflexota bacterium | reverse complement strand
CGGATGGCGTTCTCCATTCTGGGCAGCATCATCACCTTTATCGTGCCCTGGATCATCATCGGCTCCTTTCGTCCGGAGAACGCCTCACGGGTGCTGGCCACCGGCGTGCTGTTCGCCGTGCTGAGCGCCCTGCCCCTCCTGGCCACCTTCTGGGGCACCCGCGAGCGCCCGGAACACGCAGGGGCGGAGCAGCCCGGGCTGCGCGAGTCGGTCCGGGCGGCCCTCAGCAACCGCCCCTTTCTGATGATCGCCGGGCTGTACCTGCTCACCTGGCTGACGGTGAGCATCGTCCAGGCCGTGCTGGTGTATTTCCTCAAGTACTGGCTGGACATGGAGAGCCAGGCGGACACCCTCTTTGGCGTCATTTTCGTCACCGCGCTCCTGGTGTTACCCGCGTGGGAGTGGGTCTCCCGCCGGACGGAGAAGCGCCTGGCCTACGCCTACGGGATCGGGTTCTGGGCCGTGGTGCAGGTGGTGTTGGTGCTGGTGCGTCCCGAGACGCCCTCCTGGGTGGTGATGGTCCTCGGCGCGCTGGCCGGCATCGGGGTGTCCGCCGCCCACGTGCTCCCCTGGGCCATGATCCCCGACACCATCGAGTGGGACGAGGCGCGCACCGGTCGCCGCCACGAGGGGATGTTCTACAGCCTGATCATGCTCGCCCAAAAGGCGGCGGCCGGGGTAGCCATCTTTTTGCTCGGGGTGGCCCTCGAGGCGGCCGGCTATGTGGCCAACGCGCCCGCCCAGACCCCTGCCGCGCTGACCGCCATCCGGGTGATGACCGGGCCGGTGCCGGCGCTGCTCCTCTGCGGGGGCATCGTCCTGGGGCTCCTCTACCCGCTGAGCCGCTCGCGCTACCAGGCCCTCGCGGAAGAGATCGCCCGGTCGCCGGGCGCGCTGGAGGGCCCGCCCTCAGGGACGTGACGCCGGCCAGCGACGTGGACCTCAGAGAGGCTGCTCCTGGCCAACCGGGGGAGACGGGCACCCGCCGCCCGGGTCGTGCACCGGCCGCGGCCCTGCGGTACACTGGGGCCAGGTTGCCCTCGAGGTACCCGCCGCATAGGAGCAGCAGACATGCAGCGCACTCGCCTGGCACGCATCGTCGTCAGCCTGATCCTCGCTGCCGTCGCATCGGGCTGCCGGTTGGAGCCGACGACCGATGGCCCACCCCCGGCCATCGCCGCCGCGCAGGCCACCGTCCCGAGGCCGTCGGCGGCGGACGACCTCCCCGATCCTGCCGGCCTCGGCCCCGAGGAACTCGTGGAGGCCTTCTTCCGGTGGTACGCCGAGTACCCCGGACACCCGATCCGGGACGGCGCCCTGGCAGGGACCGGCTACCTGACCGACGACTATCCGGCCCGCCTGGAGGAGATCGTCGCCGGCTATGACCTGGGCTCGGCGGACCCGATCCTGTGCGCCCAGGACTACCCCTCCAGCATCCGGGCGCACCCGGCCGTCGTCACCGGTGACGAGGCGGTGCTGCACGTGACCAGTAGCTTTCCAAACCACCGCCTGGAGGTGCACCTGCGCCTGGTAGAGGGGCAGTGGCGCATCCGCCAGGTGTACTGCGCGCCGCGCGAGCTCGAGTTCGTGCCCACGCCGATCCCCCAGCCGACCATCACGCTGATCCCGGCCGCGGGGGAGGCGGACGCCGGCCTCACGGCGGATTGGCCGACCTACCGCAACGATGCCTTTGGCTTTGCGCTGCAACTGCCGCCCGACTGGGTGTACCGGGTGTTCGTGGCCACGCCCGACCAGCCTCCCCTGGGGCCGGAGAACATCCGCATGCACCTGCACCTGATGCCGGCCGAGTGGGCCGCGCAGCAGCCCCTGCCCTCGGGGCCCGGCATCACGCCGTTCATCGTAGAGGTGAGCGAGGGCTCCCTCGAGGCGTTCCGCCAGGCGAACATGGAGCCCGCCGAGAGCGCCGTGCTGGATATCGGCGGCCTGGCGGTCGTGTGGGAGCGGGAAGCGGTCACCGATGAGTTGAGCCTGGAGCGCTACATCTTCCAGCACCCGCGGAACGAGGCGCTGCGGGTTACCTTTCATGATCCTGTGTCGGGCTTTCCCGAGCGCCTGGCCGCGCACGGCTGGACGCTGGACACGTTCAAGACGATCATGACCACGTTTACCTTTTTCCGCTAAAGGCGGAGGAGGAGTCCCGTGCGCCGGTTTGCGTCTCCCAGCAGCCTGCGAGCGCGGATCATCGTATGGACGGTGGTGCCCACGATGATCATCATGGGCGCGATGATCATCGCGACCACGTGGACCTACTATCGCGTCACCGGGGACCTG
>JAAZBQ010000394.1 GCA_012513725.1 Chloroflexota bacterium | reverse complement strand
CGACCGCGGTGGCGGGCTGTGTGGCGGCGCCGTACGCCTCCAGCTTGTGCACGTCTCGCCCCGAGCGCGTGCCGTAAAAGAGTGCCTCCTCGGCCTGGGCGGCAGACGGGAACGCCAGGACAAATGCACGCGAGTGGCGAAAGGCACCTACGCTGTGGGCCCCGGCGTTGATGGCGACGGCCAGCATCGGCGGTTCGCCGGAGACGATCATCGACCAGCCCAGGGTGATGGGGTTACAGTAACCCTGCGGATCCCTGGCGACGGCGATGACAACGGCCTCCGGGTACTTGCGCCCGATGGCCTTCGCGTAGGACGTTTCTTGCTGCATGGTGTTCTCCTTTCCCTGTCCGCCCGCGCGACCATCTTGCCCCACAGTCGCCCGCGTGGCAAGCGAGTCCGGGTGGATGGCACGGGCCCAGGCGGCTATAATGGGCCCGACCGACAACCCCGCGGCGCCCGATGCGCCGGCAACAGCATCAAGGAGCGAGGCATGTCTATACCCAAGACCATGAGGGCCGTGCGCATCCACGGCGTTGAGGACTATCGCATGGAGGAGGTGCCGGTCCCGGAGGTGGGGCCCGGCGAAGTGCTGGTGCGCGTGCTGGCCAGCGGCGTCTGCGCCAGCGACGTCAAGACGTACATCGGCGCACGCGTGTGGGGCTCCGACGAGATCGCGCCGTACATCCAGCCGCCCGTCACCCCCGGACACGAGTTCGTGGGCGAGGTCGTGGCCCTCGGTGAGGGCGCCGCCGAAAAGCACGGGCTCCAGATCGGCGACTGGGCGGTCTCCGAGCAGATCGTGCCCTGTTGGGAGTGCCGCTTTTGCCGGCAAGGCGACTATTGGATGTGCCAGCGCCACGACATCTATGGGTTCATCAAGGATCGCGCCGAGGGTTCCTGGGCCGAGTACATGGTGTTTCCGGCCGGCTCGGTGAACCACCGCATCCCCAAGGACTTGACCATCGAGGAGGCCGCGCTCGTCGAGCCGATGGCCTGCGCGGTGCACGCCGTGCAGCGCGGCGAGATCCAGCTCGGCGACACCGTGGTGATCGCCGGGATGGGCCCGATCGGCCTGGGCATGGTGCAGGTGGCCAAGCAAAAGGGTCCCGCCCGGGTGATCGCCCTGGACATGAAGCCCAAACGCCTGGAACTGGCTCGGCGGCTCGGCGCCGACCTCGCCATCGACATCCGCGAGGGGGACGCCATCGAGCGGGTGATGGACCTGACGGACGGCTATGGCTGCGACGTGTACATCGAAGCCACGGGCGCCGCCCCCGCCGTGAACCAGGGCCTGCAGATGCTGCGGAGGTTGGGCACCTTTGTGGAGTTCAGCGTCCATGCCCAGCCCGCCACGGTGGATTGGTCCATCATCGGCGACGTCAAGGAGCTGAATATCCACGGCTCACACCTGGGCCCCTACTCGTACCCGCTGGCCATCGAGTACCTGCGCAACGGGGTGATCGACGGCAAAGCGCTGGTGAGCCACGTTCTGCCCCTCGAGCAATACGCCGAGGCCATCGACATCGCCCATCAGGGGGATGAGTCGATCAAAGTGATCCTCAAGCCCTGAGGCTTGACGAGGTACGCCCCGCGGCGAGGGGTCTCGCCGCGGGGCCAGCCTGCTACTATGCCGTGGCCTCCCAGATGCGAGCCAGGGCCATGAGGGGGTTGTGCCCCAAATAGTCGCGGCACGGCGCGTTGTAGGGCGTCTGTGGCTTGCGCTGCAGAGTGGTGGGGTCCTCGCCGTGGGGATGGTAGAACTCCCAGACGGTGCCCGTGCGGTCGAACACGCTGGCGACGGCGTCGAGTGCCGCCTCGGCGAGCCGATGCGCCGCGTCGGGCCGGTCGTAGGCGATGCAGCCCCGCGCCGCCCACATCGTCATGCTGTTCCACGTGGGGCCTCGCCACATCCTCAGGGTAAAGCGCGGGTCGCTCAGGCCGACGCTGGTGACCGGGTGCGGCGCGAAAAAGCGCTCCGGGTTCAGCAGGTTCTCTTCGATCACCCGCTCCGCCTGCTCCTCGCTGGCGGCGCCCACCACCATGGGAAAGATCCCCTCGATCGCCAGCCGGCGGGCGCTCGGGTTCTCCACCGCCCAGACGTCGTGAAAGAACCCCGTCTCCTCGTCGAACAACTGCTCCTCGATGAACACCCGTAATGCCCCGGCCCGCGCAGCGAACGCCGTCGAAGGCTCGCCCAGGCGCCGCGCCCAGTCCGCCGCCACGTCGTACATCTGAAAGACGTGGGACGTGGCGTCCACGCAGGCATACCGGCCCGTGGGCACGTCGTCAAAACGCACGCCCTCGTCGATGCCGCTCTCCCAGGAATGGTTGACGATGTCGGTGTAGAAATACCCCTCGGCCTCCGCCTTGCGGTGCTCCTCGAACCAGCCGATCTGGCGCACCAGGGGCTCGAACACCGTGCGCAGCAGGTCGTCGTTGCCGACCTGCTCGCAATAGTCGTTCACCGCCACCACCCAGACCGGCGGGTGGCTGACGGTGGTGCTAAAGCGCGGCCTCTCGTCGCGCATCCAGATGCTCCCGGGCACGAGGCCGTCCTCCTGCTGGTTCTCCAGGTCGTTCAGGATCTGGGCCCGGGCGTGTTCGGGCTCGGCCGGCAGGGTGTCCAGCACCTGGTGGACAAGGTCCCAGTGGCCGAACGCCGGCGAATAGCAGTAGCCCGGCCCGATCTCCTCCCAGGGCCGGGAGAAGGGTAAGCGCGGGGGATGGATGCTCCGCCCGTGGAGCTCCGCTACGTAGCGGAGCATCGGGCGCCATGTTTCCTTGCCCAGTCGCTGGGCCTCGCGCTCGAGTTCGTTCAGCATGCCCACCCTCCGTCTCTGCCCCGGTCGTGCGGGGCCGTGTGCTGGGCCGCTCCCGCATACCCGGGCGAGCGGCGCGTGGATGCCTCCATGTTAGGGGCGAGCGACGTCCTCCGTCAAGCGCCGGACCTGGCAGCGGCGCCCGGAGTCGTGCATAATGGGAGCGTGGCACTTGCCATAAGAGAGGAGGTCGGAGATGGGTTTGATCTGGGGCTTGGTGTCGTGGATCGTCCTCGGCGCGCTGGCGGGCTGGCTGGCCAGCGTGATCATGGGCACCAACCAACGTCAGGGCTGCCTGGCCAACGTCGTCATCGGGGTGGTGGGAGCCTTTATCGGTGGATTCCTCGTCAACCTTCTCACCCGCGCGGATGTCGCCTTCGGCTGGAACCTTTGGGGATTCCTGGCCGCAGTGCTCGGTGCGGTGGTCCTGCTGGCCATCGTCCGGGCGCTTCGACGCGGCTGATCAATACACTACCTCAACGCACGGGCGGCGGGCTCCCACGGGGGCCCGCCGCCTGCATGTGGCGACCGCGTGCGCCGGGCGGCAATCAGCGTCGCCTCGGGAACCAGCCCACCAGCGTGCCGAGGCAGCCCGGTGCGCCGACGGGCGGCACTGTGGGCGGCGGCTCGGGCAGGGGGAGCTCGGGGCTCAGCTCGTTGCGCAGGGCGCGCCAGGCGTCCACCCGGCCGTATCCCTGGGCGTAGGCGTCGGCCCCCACGGCGATCGCCGTGCGCACCAGGCGCTCCTTGATCTCTTCCGGCGTCAGATCGGGCTCGGCCTGGAGGAGCAGCGCACAGATGCCCGCGGCGTGCGGCGTCGCCATACTGGTGCCCGACGCCGTCGTATAGTGATCGTCGATGGGAGTGCCCATGCGGGTGCCCTGGGCGCGGGCCGCGACGATCTCGACGCCGGGCAGCACGACGTCCGGCTTGAGGCGGCCGTCGCGGGTAGGTCCGCGCGACGAAAAGGTGGCGATGCGGTCCAGGTCGCTGGCCGCCCCGATGGTGATGACATCCCGGGCGCATCCCGGCGACCCGACGGTGTACGGTTCCGGCCCCTCGTTGCCCGCCGCCGCGCAGACCACCACGCCCTCGGCCACGGCGGCGTCACACATCTCGCTGAGGGCGTCCGTACCGTCGCAGGGGCCGCTGCCGCCCAGCGAGAGGCTGATCACCTGCACGCCCTCGTCCACCGCCCACTCGATGCCGGCCATCACGTTGCTCATCCGCCCGTTGCCGGCGCCATCGAGGGCCTTGGCGATGTACAGGCTGGCGTCGGGGGCCACCCCCCGATACTTGCCCCCCGAGCCAGCGCCCGTGCCGGCGGCGATACTGGCGCAGTGGGTGCCGTGGCCGTTCAGGTCCTGGATGCCCTCCCCGGTGAAATCACAGGTGGACATAATCCGCCCCGCCACGTCTGGGTGCTCCTGGTCGATGCCCGTATCCACCACGGCGAGGCGTATCCCTTCGCCCGTCGCCCCTTCCTCCCAGACGCGTGGCACCTGGATGTGCGGCACGGAGACATCCAGGCAGGCGTGTACGGGGAGGTCCTGGTAGATACGTACGATCTCGGGCTCGTTCTCCAGGCGCATGATGGCGCCGGGGGTGGCCCGCATCTGGGCAAACGGTTGCAGGTGGAACTGATACCCTGTCTGCAGACCCCGGATGGCGGTCATCCCACGCGTGACGCGGCGGCGTTCGTGGAACCGGACGATGATCGGCAGGGGCTCCTCGCGCCCCTCGGTGGCCGAGAGACTCTGCAAGAGCCCGCGGGTGAGCTTGGGCCGGGCGTCTGCCACGCTGCTACCTCCCCAGTGCCCGGACGGAGCTATCGGGCTCCACCCTGGTCACCCAAGGCTTGTCCAGCAGCTCCAGGGCCATGCGGCCCGTGCAGCGGATGCCCAGCGTGCGCGTGAGGCGGAACGTGCGGGTGACCTTGCATCCGCGCTGCTCGAGGGCGCCCGCGCGCTCGGATACGTCACCGGAGACATGGATGATGAGGTCCACCCACTTGCGCGGGCTGCTGCTCCAGGCCTGGCGGGTGGCCCTGTCGACGGTAGCCATGGGAGCCTCCTTTGAGGTGGTGGGAATTTCGGCAGCACCCCCCATGGTAGCGGGCGGTGCAGACGTCGTCAAGGCCAGCGGATCGAAGAAAATCTTGGGCAAAACACTTGACAACCGGTCTGCCTTATGGTACGATACTTGTGCAGAGTCTTGAGAGATTAGACGACACCCAAGGACGTCACAATCGAAGACGCGCAGAGCATCTCTGGTGGCACCGCGTTCCAACCGGTGACCCCGCGCTGAGATGAGCGTCGGAGCAAGAGCCCGACGTAGGTCCGAGTACTTGGTCAGGGTGCTAGTAGAGGTCCTGACACGGTGTTTGAGCAAGCGTCGACGAGCGAGACGGACGGCGGATGTCAGAGGTCACTCGAGACTCTGCTTTTCTAGCGAGGGGAGGCCCACAACGGGCCTCCCCTCGCGGTGTGTTATGGCAGCCTACCACTGCTCATAGTGGACCAGGCTCTCCAGGGGCTTGCGCACCTTGGGCTTGGGCGAATCCGCCGCGTACCCCAGGGGCGTCAGCGCGATGGGCTCGACGCCTTCGGGGAGCCCCAACACTTCCCTGGCCGCTTCGGCGTCAAACGCGCCGATCCAGCAGGTGCCGAGGCCCTCGTTGGCCGCCGCCAGAATCAGGTGATCCATCGCGATCGCCGCGTCGACGTCGGCATAGCACTTGCCGTCCTTGCGCATCCAGCAGCGATCCAGCACGGCGCAGACGGCCACGATCAGCGGCGGCTCCTTGGCGAACCAGTCCGCTCGGTAGATCCGCCGCAGGTCATCCTCACGGCCGTCCGTCCGCACGACCACCAGCCCCAGCGCCTGGCGATTGGCCGCGGTGGGGGCCAGAACAAAGGCTTCCAGCACCCGCTGCAGGACGTCCTCCGGGACCTCGACGGCGCGGTAGCTGCGCGCGCTGTAGCGGCTCCTGATCACCTCAGCGTACTCCACAATCACCTCCACATGGACCAAGCGTACCGTCCTGGACCCTATGATACCCTCGCGCCCTGCGCCCCTGCAAGCAGGGGGAGCGCAGCCTGGCCCCTGACGATGCGCCGGACTATAATGCTGCGAAAGGTCCCGTCTGCACCATACCATCCGGAATGCGATAGACACCATGCGCATCACCTTGCTCGGAACCGGCACCTCCCATGGCGTGCCGACGATCGACTGTATGATCAACGGCTTTGGCGGGTGTCCGACCGGCGTCTGCCGCCGCGCCCTGGCCGACCGCTCGCTCCGCCGAACCCGCACCTCGGCGCTCCTCGAGTGGCCGGGCGCCAGCGTTCTGATCGATACCTCGCAGGACTTTTACCAGCAGGTGTTCGAATGGCGCGTGCAGCGGATCGATGCGGTCCTCTACACCCACGCCCACGCCGACCATATCTACGGCCTGCCAGACATTCGCTCCTACTGCCGGCAGCAGGGGGACGCCATCGACGTGTATGGCTCGCAGGAGACCATGGATGTCCTGCGCAAGGCGTTCGACTATGTCTTTCAGCCCCCCGAGTTTGTGGGGGGCGGCATCCCCGTGTTGGCGCCCCACACGCTCGACACGCCTCTCCCGCTCCTGGGCAGTACGGTGATCCCGATCCCGGTGGAGCACGGCGCGCTCAACGGCTGCCAGGGCTACCGGGTGGGGCAGGTGGCCTACATCCCCGATGTCAAGCGGATTCCTCCCGCCTCCCTGGAACTCCTTCAGGACCTGGACCTGCTGGTGCTCAACTGCCTGCGGCTTCGGTGGCACGCCAGCCACCTATCGCTGGAGGAGAGCCTGGCCTACGTGGAGGATCTGGCCCCCCGTCGGTGCGTCCTTACCCACATCGCCCACGACATCGATCCGGAGGTGCATCGCCATCTGCTGCCCGAGGGAGTCGTGTTCGGTTACGATGGCATGGTGCTCGAGGCAGAGTGAGGCGACGTCACGATGCGCATTTCCCCTAGAACCGTGGCAGACGCGGTCAGCGCCCGGACGGCGGACCGCGCACGCCCCAGGGTGCCCCGCCCGCAGATGTTCTGGATCAAGGCGCTCTATGTCCTGATCTACGCTTCCTATGGGGCCACCTCGTCGTACTTGACCCTGTACTTCAGGCGGGTGGGGCTGACCAATGCGGAGATCGGCATCCTCCTCGCCGTGCAGCCATTGGCCATGCTCGTCGCCGGGCCCGGATGGAGCCTCCTGGCCGATCGCTTTGGCATCCGCAACCGGCTGTTGACCCTCGTCCTGGGCCTCTCGCCGTTGCCGTACCTGGCCATGATGGCCACGACGCAGTTCTCCGGCCTGTTGGCCCTCACCGTGCTCTCCTCGGTGACCATGGCGCCCGTGAACCCGCTGATGGACAGCGCTGCGCTGGCCGGCCTCGGCGCGGAGCGACACCGCTACGGCTCGGTGCGCCTGTGGGGCTCGGTGGGGTACGCTCCCGTCGCGTGGGGGACCGGCCTGCTGATCCAGGCATTCGACATCCGCCTGATCTTTGTGCTGACGGCGGTCCTCACCCTCTCGGCGTGCCTGGTGTCGCTGCGCCTGACGCAGGATCGCGAGGCGCTGCCCACCGCTGTGGGGCACGCCCTCGGCACGCTCCTGCGCCATCCAGGGTGGTTGGGGGTCATGTCCTCGTACTTTGTGGCCATGGTGCTTCAGGGGGTGGCGTACGGGTTTGCCAACCTGTACATGGATCAGCTGGGCGCCAGCGAAGGATTGATGGGCTTTGCCCAGGCGCTCTCCTCGGTGGGCCAGATCCTGGTGATGGCCACCGTGCTCCCGCGGGCGCTACTACGCTGGGGCAGCGAGCGACTGCTGATCGTCTCGCTGCTCTTCTATGGAGCCAAGCTCGGGATCTGGGTCGTCGCCCCGCACCCGTGGGCCGTGGGGCTCAGCCAGCTCCTGAACGGCGTGTCGTTCGGCGCCGCCGCCGTTGCCGCCGTCGACTATGCCGCGCGGAACGCTCCGCCGGGCCTGGAGGTGACCTCGCAGTCGATCGCCACGGGCCTGGTCAGCGGGCTGGGGCGGGCGGCGGGCAGCAGCCTGGGCGGCGCGCTGTACGACGGCGCGGGACCCAGGGCCACGTTCGGGCTCTTTACCGCCCTGGGCGTGCTGGCCGCCGGGGCCTATCGGGTCCTTTGGGCGGGCCTGTTCCGCGTCAGGCCCTGCGTCGCTGGCCAGACTGCTGCCGTGCCCCCGACCGGTGCCGAGTCGGATCCTCCCGCTCCATCCGGCAGACGTTGACGCTGTCGGGCGGGCTCCACGTTACGATGGGCGTCGGACGGCGTACCCGTTCCACGACGCGCGCTCCTCGAACGGTTTCTTGGCGCGGCGCGCGCCCTCCTCGCCGGGCTTGCCCACCGGGATCACGACGCAAAGCAGCCGATCCTGCGGGATGTTCAGGAGGGCGCTGACCGGCTCGCGCACCGCGGCGTCCCGAAAGATGCCATCCAGCCAGCCGACCGAGTAGCCCAGGGCCGTGCCGGCGAGCAGGATGTTCTCGGTGGCCGCAGCATAGTCCTCGCGATAGAACGCCTCCGCCGCCTCGGGATTCCCCAGCACCGCGATCATGGCCGGCGCCGAGCGAAGCACGGCGTTGTCGGTGATCTCCCCGATCTGCCGCAGGAGTCCGGCCTCGGTGATGATGACAAACTCCGGCGACTGGAGGTTCATGGCCGAAGGAGCTGCCATGCCGGCCTCCACGATGTGGCGTAGCTCCTCATCGGTCGGCCGGGAGGTGGGATCGAACGCGGCCTTGTGACTGTAGCGCTTGCGGATGACATCAAAGAACTCCATGGTTGCGCCTCCTGAGCGGGTGAGCATCGGCAATCCTTCGAGGCGACAGTGTAGCGCATCGGAGAGCGGGCGGCAACGGCCGTTGCGCCATCGCGGTTCCGGCGCACAAGGACGAAACGGGTTCTTGACGCTGCCGGGCCTCGTCGCTATGCTGCCAGGCCGGTCATCTTTACGCGGCCTTGATCGAATCTTTACGCGCCTTTACCAAAGCACATGGCGCTCCGGGCGATAATGGGCGCAGGCACCTCTGGCGCGGCCTATCGCGGCGAGCCTGGCACACGATGCTGGTCAGCCGCGACGCCGCGCCGCACGACCGCTCTCCCTCTGCCGGGGCCACTGCATCGGCAGGGGAGGGGCCGCCAACCGCTGGAGAAAGGAGGCGTCTTTGAGCGCCTTGGGCACACACGATGCGTGGAGCGTCCTGTTTGTAGGACCTCGGGAGGATTCCTTCGAGGAGGTCAAGGGCGCCCTTTCTGCACGGCGCGGCTCCTTCCAGGTGCATTGGGTTCAGAACGCAGAGACGGCCCCGGGGCGCGCGGCGGACCTGCGACCCGACTTTATCCTGGTAGACGATGATCTGGGCGGCGCCGACAGCATCGAGGTCATCCGCCGGCTGCTCCTGCGCGTGCCGCAGGCGACCATCCTGGTGATGGTGACCGTCGAGACGATGTCGCGGGCTAGCCGCGCCGTCATGGCCGGTGCGCGCGGATTCGTGGCGCGCCCGCTCAAGCCTGATGACCTCATCACGACGATGGAACTCGCGCTCGCCCAGGCGTCACGCCCCAGTGCCGGCGCCGGCGTCGAACAGCGCGGTCGGGTGGTGGTGTTCTGCGCGCCCCGCGGCGGCACGGGCCGCACGACCCTGGCCGCCAACACGGCCGTCGCCCTCACCAACCTCGGTGAGCGCGGCGTCGTGCTCATCGACGCCGACTATGGGGCGCCGGCCATCGACGTGGCGCTCAACCTCCAGGCCCGCTACCACATCACCGACCTCCTGGAGCAGGTGCCCAACCTGGACAGGGAGTTCGTGGACCAGGTGCTGGCGGAGCACGCCTCCGGCGTCCGGGCGCTCCTAGCGCCGGCGCCGAACGAGGAGTTCGAGGCCCCGGCGACCGCCGACGTCCAGGAGGTCCTCGCGGAGCTCAAGCGCCTGAGCGGCTGGGTGATCGTGGATCTGGGCCTACCCCTCGACGAGTTGGCCTTTTCCTTCCTCGATGTGGCCGACCGCATTGTAGTGAACGTCCTCCCCGAGCTGGTCGGCCTGCGCAACACCCGTTGCATGCTGGACAGCATGTACGCCCGAGGCTATGCCAAGGAGCGCATCTGGTTGGTAGCCAGCCGGTCGCCCAGCGACGGGGCCATCGCCAAGGCGGACGTGGAATCGCGACTGCATCTGCCGGTGGTGTACCAGATTCCCGATGACAGCCCGCTGGTGATGCACGGCCTGAACCGCGGCGTGCCGGTGGTGACGAGCCATCCCCGGAGCGCCCTGGCCCGCGCCATCCGCTTGTTCTCCCAGGAGCTGATCGCCGATGCCGGCAGGGGGACCCAGACTGCAGCGGACGCCGGCGCCGAGCGCGGTTGGTTGGGCAGGCTCCTAGGACGCGCCCGCGCCAAGACGGAAGAGCCCGCCGCCGACCAGAGCGGCCGGGAAGACATGCGTCAACTGCTGGACATGACCGAGTCGCTCCTCGTGGAGGCCTGTCCCTACCTCGGGCTGCCCGGCGACCCCGGCTCGCGCTTCCCGTATCCATGCACGGCGAACCATTGCTGCGCTTCCGAGACTCCCGTGCAGGTGGACCCGGCGTACCAGGAGGAGACCTGCTTTGGCGGCCGGTGGACGCCCTGCCCACGGTTCATCGAGCACCTCGAGCAGCGGGAGGCGATCGATGACGGCGGCGAGCAGGGCGAGGCGCCGGGCTATGAGGAGATCGTCATCAACCGCTCGGAGGAGCCGGAGGTTGACTCGGAGGGTGACGAGGAGCAGGAGAGCGACCTCTCCGGTTCGTTTGTCCTGCAGTCCTGCCCGTACCTCGGCCTGGCCGACGATGACGGCCAGCGGTACCCGTATCCCGATCCGGCGAACTGCTGCCACGCCCGCGACCAGGTGCGCCCGGTGACCCCCGCCTATCAGGCCAAGGCCTGCTTTGCCGGCGACTGGGCATCCTGCCTGCAGTTCAAGGCCGGGCTCAGCGATAGCTTTTTCCTGGATGGACCCCAGTCGCAGGCGCTCCTGGAGAGCGCTGCTGCTGAGGAACCCGAGCCGGTGCCTGAGGCGGTGCTGGCGCCGACGCCCGAGCAGCCGGAGGATCGCCATACCTCGGCCTCCGACCGGCTGCCGCACACGGCGCCCGAGGACGCTGCCCCGGAACAGGAGGACGAGCCCGAAGACCTCGTATCGAGCACCGTGAGCGAGGGCTGCCCGTTCCTGGGCCTGCGCGATGACCCGAACCTGCACCACTCATCTCCCGACATGGACCACTATTGCCATGCCGGTGATTGGCCCAAGCCCGTGCAGCCATCGTTCCAGGTGAACTACTGCCTGAGTGCCCACTGGTCGCTATGTGAGAACTGGGAGCAGGCCACCCACCAGCCCGCAGGGCACGCCAACGGCGAGGACGGCGGGAACGGATCGGGCGATGGATCGGATGGTGGCGCATCGCGCGACGAGAACACCTATCTCCAGCGCGCGCGCCAGCGGCGCGGCGACGTCCTGAACGAGCTCGACAGCCTGGCGGCCCTGTACCTCGGCGATACGGAGGGAACGGACGAGGAAGAGGACGCCGCGCCGGAGGCCGCCACCAAAGTCGACACCGCCCCGGAGGACCGGGACCCGGCAGCGGAAGAGGATGCCTCTACGGCCGACGCCTGCCCCTATCTGGGCCTGGAAAAGGACCCCTCCCGGTGGGTGCCCTACCCCCACGAGGACAACTATTGCCAGGCGCAGGATCCGGCGGTCGCGGTGGATGCGCCCTACCAGATCGGCACGTGCTTTGACGGCTCGTGGCGGCAGTGTCCCCGCTGCGTGCTCGCCCAGGAAAGCCCCCGCCCCTCGTCGGTGGTCTTTCCCGATGAGCTGTACGTGCCCCCGCCGTCCGCGGCGCCCGAGGACGCCGAGCCCGCGCCTGACGCGGGCCAGGTGGAGCCGGCGCCGCTCGGCAGCACGCCGTGCCCCTACCTCGGGCTCGAGGACGACGAGGATATCTGCCATCCGACGGCCCACGCCGAGAACCACTGCCACACCCGTGCGCTACCTTATGCCGTGACGCCCAACTACCAGGATCGCGTGTGCCTGGCGGGCGACTGGCAGTCCTGTCCGCGCTTCCTCGCCACGCTCGACGGTCAGGCGGCCGCCGAACAGGACGACGCCCTGGCGGTGGGTGCACCAAGGCGGCGACGCCTGCCCCGCTGGGCGCTCATCGCTGCGGTGGCGGTCGTGGTGGCCCTCGTGGCGGTCGCCTACGCCGTGTTCCTACGCCCGGGCGCCGTGCCCGCGTGGTTGCTGCAGGCTCTGGTGCGCTGAGCCTCCCCGCGCCCCAGCAGAGGCCCGAGCCACTCGATGGGCCACCGAGTGGTTCGGGCCTTGCCCGTTGTGGGCCTCGCGGCCAGACGGATCCCGGCAGCCTGACTAAAGTCGTTTGACGGATGGCCCCGTCGCCGGTACGATAGGGTGATGGTCACGCTCGCGGTGCCGACTGCGGCCTCCGGCGGACCGACTCTATGGTGGTCGTTGGAGACTCGCCCCCTGCTCGGCCCCACACTGCACCTCACATCGTCGCCAAGCGGAGTGCCTCGCCCTGCGGTCTCTCGCGCTGTGCGACCCCTGACCACCTCGCGTGATGTGGCTTGTAACGTTGTCGCGTTGATGCACACAGGCGGGAGAGAGACATGGACGAAGAGCGCTTCCACGGATTCGAGACGCTGGCCCTGCACGCCGGGCATACCCCCGATGCCGATACGGGCGCCCGGGCGGTGCCGATCTGGCAGACGAGTAGCTACGTATTCCAGGACACAGGGCATGCGGCGCGGCTGTTCGCCCTGGAGGAGCCGGGGAACATCTACACCCGGATCATGAACCCGACCACCGACGTCCTGGAAAAGCGGGTCGCCGCGCTCGAGTGTGGGGCGGCCGGAGTGGCGTTCTCCAGCGGGATGGGCGCCATCGCCGCGGGAGTCATGACGCTGGCGGCAGCCGGCGACGAGATCGTCGCCTCCACCCGGCTCTATGGCGGGACGGTGACCTTTTTCAGCAACACGCTGTCGCGGATGGGCATCACGGTCAAGTGGGTCGATAGCGACGAGCCCGGCCCCTTTGCCGAGGCCATCAACGGGCGCACCAAGGTGGTCTTTTTGGAGACGATCGGCAACCCCAAGCTGACCATTCCCGATATCGCCGGCATCGCCCAGGTGGCCCACGAGCGGGGAGTTCCGGTGATGGTGGATAACACCACGCCCTCGCCCGCGCTATGTCGGCCGATCGAGTTCGGCGCCGACATTGTGGTGCACAGCCTGACCAAGTACCTGAATGGCCACGGCAACTCGATCGGCGGGATGCTGGTGGATGGCGGCAAGTTCGACTGGAGCAACGGCCGCTTCCCCGAGTTCGTGGAGCCCGACCCCTCCTACCACGGCCTGCGGTGCTATGAGACGTTCGGAAACCTGACGTTCGCCATTCGATCGCGCATCCACATGCTGCGAGACATGGGCGCCTGCCTCAGCCCCTTTAACGCCTTCCTGACCCTGCAGGGCACGGAGACCCTCGGCCTGCGGATGGAGCGCCACTCGGAGAACGCCCTTGCGGTGGCCAAGCACCTCGAAGGCCATCCCAAGGTCGACTGGGTGCTGTACCCGGGCCTGGAGAGCCACCCGTCGTACGCCCTGGCGCAAAAGTACCTCTGCTGTGGCGCCAGCGGATTGGTGGGCTTTGGCGTGCGCGGCGGGATGGAAGCCGGTCGCAAGTTCATCGAAAAGCTCCAGTTGTTCAGCCACCTGGCGAACATTGGCGACGCCAAGAGCCTGGCCATCCACCCCGCCTCCACCACGCACCAACAGCTAAACGAGGCCGAGCAGCAAGCGGCCGGCGTGACGCCGGACTTTGTGCGGCTCTCCATCGGGATTGAGTCGCTCGAGGACATCATCGCGGACCTGGATCAGGCGCTCGACGCCGTCTAGGACCGTTTGGCAGCACTACCATACAGATAGGGCGGACGGATGGCGACGGACGACGACCTGAACGTAACCGAGGACTCGGCGCTGGGTGGCGCCCGCAGCGTAGGCCTGGTCGAAACGAACACGTGGACCTTTGCAGACCCTCCCCTGGAGTTGGACTGCGGGCGCACCCTGAGCCCCGTCACCATCGCGTACGAGACCTATGGCGCCCTGAACGAGGCGCGCGATAACGCCGTCCTGATCTTCCACGCCCTATCTGGCGACGCGCACGTCGCCGGTTACCATACCGCGACGGACCGCAAGCCGGGCTGGTGGGACATCATGGTGGGCCCCGGCAAGGCGTTCGATACGGATCAGTACTGTGTCATCTGCGCGAACGTCATCGGGGGCTGCAAGGGGAGCACCGGCCCGGCCAGCATCAACCCGGAGACGGGCCGCCCGTACGGCCCGGACTTTCCCATCGTCACCGTCGGCGACATGGTCAAGGCCCAGAAGCGGCTGATCGACCATCTGGGGATCGACCGCCTGCTGGCCGTCGCCGGCGGTAGCATGGGGGGCATGCTGGCGCTGGACTGGGCGGTGCGCTACCCCGACCGGGTGGCCTCCGTCCTGGCCATCGCCACCAGCGCACGCCTCAGCGCCCAGGGCATCGCGTTCAACGAAGTGGGGCGCCAGGCGATCATGGCGGACCCCCACTGGGCCGAGGGGCGCTACTATGATGGCGAGTCGCCCCGCGCGGGCCTGGCCATCGCCCGGATGGTCGGCCACATCACGTACCTCTCCGACGAGCAGATGCACGTCAAGTTTGGGCGCAGGCTGCAGGATCGCGAGACCTTTGGGTACGACTTTCGCACCGAGTTCCAGGTCGAGTCGTACCTCCGGTACCAGGGAACCTCGTTCGTCAAGCGCTTTGACGCGAACTCGTACCTCTATATCACCAAAGCCATCGACTATTTCGATCTGGCCAACGGGCACCACTCGCTGGTGGAGGCGTTCCGCGACGTGCGGGCCGAGTTCCTGGTCCTGTCGTTCACCAGCGATTGGCTGTTTCCGACGGGGCAGGCCATCGAGCTCGTCCGCGCCGCTCAGGCGAACGGCATCCAGACCACCTTCATGGAGATCCCCAGCCCCCATGGGCACGACTCGTTTCTCCTGCCGAACCCTCAGCAGGAGCAGGCCGTCGCCGGGTTCCTGGCCAAGGTGCACCGCCAGAACGGCGCCTCCTCCCGGAGGGCATGCTGATGCGCCTCTTGCGCGGGGGGCCGCCCCGAGAGACCAAACGGCGGCTGGACTATGAGCTGATCCAGGACCTGGTGCCCGAGGGCTGCCGGGTGCTGGACCTAGGCTGCGGCGACGGTGAGCTGCTCGAGGCGCTCTGCGAGCGCAAGCAGTGCCAGGGGTACGGCATCGAGATCAACGACTACCTGGTGACGCAGTGTCTGCGCCGGGGCGTGGCGGTGTACCACGGGGATATGCTCGAGGGGATCGGCCACTTCCGCGACGGAGCGTTCGACGTGGTGGTGCTGAGCCAGACCCTGCAGCAGTCGGCCGACCCGCTGCGGGTGGTGCGCGAGATGCTCCGGGTCGGCTCCCGGGCCATCATCTCGTTCCCTAACTTTGGCTACTGGCGCACCCGCCTACAACTGCTGATCGGCGGACGGATGCCCCGCCACGATCTGCTGCCGTACACTTGGTACAACACGCCGAACGTCCACCTCTGCACCGTGGCGGATTTCCGCGACCTCTGTCACGACGAGGGTCTCGTGCGGGTGACGGAGGTGTTCCTCACCCCGCCGGACAGGCGCATCGGCGACTTTTTGGCCAACTGGCGCGCCGGCCTGGCCATCTTTGAGGTCTGCCGGGCCTAGCCGGCGGCCATCCTCCCGGGCGCCCCGTCTGCCGCTCCCTGGCAGAAAGGCAGCGCCCGTCTCCGGCGCCGTGCGACGCCACCACTCGATTCGCCGCTAGAGGCGTCCCCGCGCGGCAGCCACCTCGAACATGCTCCAGTTGCGGCGCTCCGGGCTGTGGGGGGCGTCGACGCTGATCTCGACGTACAGCACCGGTCCGAACGCCTCGCCATCCGGCGCCACGAGGCGCCAGTCGCTGCGGACGTCTCCGGGCGTCCGGGGGGCCCGCATGTACACGGAGACGTCCCCCGTCTCGCCGGGACTCAGAGCCGGCGCCGGAACGCTCGATGTCAGGCCCAACGCCTCGCGGCCGACGTGCACCAACCGCGTGCCCTCCGGCCAGGCCGCGCTCCCTGCGTTGCGCACCCTCCAGGTCTTGGTGAACCCTCTCCCGCCGGGCGTCACCGCGCCATCGGGCACGGTGATGTCAGCGGCGTAAGCAGCCGAGGGCCTGGAATCCGGCGCGACGGGGACGCCCGCGCTCGCGCCGGGCAGCGCCACCCCGACCGCGGGGCTCGGACCGGCGGCGCCAGCCTGCGGCAGTGCGACGCCCGGCCCCTGCCAGCGGTGGAACCCATAGATCTCCCCGGGGCTCACTTCCCGCCGGTCATAGTAGGGATCGTGCACCGTATAGTTTCCGCCGCGCTTGCCCGTCACCACCACGGCGTGGGGCAGGCGCCCGGGGATGCCCACGCCGACCACGGCGATGGCCGGGTGGCCGTTGGCCAGGTCCGCGTCCAGGACGGCCCGATCCATCGAGGGGCCCAGATACGTCAGGCCGGGGGGACGGCACGCCGCCGGGGGGTCATCCAGTGCGCCGCACAGGCCGTTCGAGCAAGCGCCGGGAAAGGCGGTATAGCCGCCGTGGGCCAAGAGGCAACGATTGTACGCCCCGGGGTCCATGAACGCGCCGCCGCCATAGTAGGCAAAGAGCATCGCCTGGGAGGTGGGGTAACAGCCGGCATCGGCGATGGTGGTGTAGGTCGCGGCCGTGCAGGTGTTCAGGTCGCAGGTGCAGGTACCGATCTGCTCGCATCCCCAGCGTTCGTCCCGCTGGGAGTAGTAGGGGACGGGGAGCGGCCCGATGGCGCTCCGGGCGTCAGGCGGCGCCGGGGCCGCCGCAGCAGCGCGGGGTGGGTGCTCGCCCGCTGCCTGGGGCAACGAGATGGCGACGTCGCCACCGCCCCCCGCAGCTACCCCTTGGTCCGCGATCCGCCCCGCGACGAGCAGCACGGCCAGGAACACCGCCAGGGGTCTCCGCCACATCCACGAGCGATCCATCCGCCTCCTCTCCGTCGGCCAGCACAACCCAGCATAACGGGGCGGCGGGGTCTCGACGTGAAGGGCCCGTGAAAACGGTACGACGGAAGCGAGGGGTACCGCGGAGAGCGGGATCGGGAGGCGGTGGGCACCTGTCCGTCGGCATGCGCCGCGGATGTCCGTCGGCGTGCGCCGCGGATGTCCGTCGGCGTGCGCCGCGGACGACAGGTGCAGGGGACAACGTGGCTCTGGCCAGGAATGCGTCACCACGCTATACTGTGGCCGACTCTGACGCTGACGCCGCTGCACACCGATTCACACTGGCTGAGGAGGTCCCCATGT
>JAAZBQ010000393.1 GCA_012513725.1 Chloroflexota bacterium | reverse complement strand
TGTACGTGGGCCGGCCCTTTGAGGGCTGGACGTACGACCGCATCCTGCGCGAGCTCGGCGAGGTGCGCTACTATGTCCACGAGCGCCTGGGGAAGCCCTTGATCGTCTCCGACGACGACATCTCGGGTACCTTCTCCTTCCTGCGGGCCATGCCAGACTATGGCTGCCCGGCGGACCTCACCCCGGCCCAGATCGGGCAAACGTGGCTCAACTATCTGATCGAGCGGCAGACGGTGCTCTGGTGGGGCGGGATGGGCAACTCGACGGAGCACACGGCCTTTCTCCGGCTCAAGGCGGGCATCCCGGCGCCCCGGAGCGGCTCCATCGCCCTGAACGGCCCCATCGTGGCCGAGCAGATCGGCGCCCAGATATTCATCGACGGCTGGGCCATGATCGCGCCGGGCGACCCGGAGCGCGCCGCGGACCTGGCCCGCCGGGCCGCCAGCGTCTCCCACGATGGCGGGGCGGTGCACGCCGCCCAGCTCCTGGCGGCGATGGAGTCGCAGGCCTTTGTGGAGCGGGACGTCCAGCGGCTGCTGGACGTCGGCCTGGCGCAGATCCCCAGGCGGTCGATCATCCGCCGCCTGGCGGCCGACATCCGCGCGTGGCACGCCCGCCACGCGGACTGGCACGCCTGCTTTGGCGAGATCGCCGCCCACTATGGATACGACAAGTACACGGGGAACTGCCACGTGGTGCCCAACCACGCGCTGATCCTGATGGCGCTCCTCTACGGCGGGGATTCCTTTCAGCGGGCGCTGACCATCGTGAACACCGCCGGCTGGGATACCGACTGCAACGCGGGCAACGTCGGCTGCCTGATGGGGATCAAGGAGGGGCTGGCCGGCATCGAGGCGGGCCCCGACTATCGCGGTCCCGTGGCCGACCGGCTGTACCTGCCCACAGCGGACGGCGGCCGCACGGTGACCGACGCCGTCCGCGAAACCTACGAGGTGGTGCGGATTGGCCGGGCCCTGGAGGGGCTGCCGACCGAGGCGCCCAAAGGCGGCGCGCGCTACCACTTTGCGCTGCCCGGTTCGGTGCAGGGGTGGGTGCCCGACGAGGCCCCCGAGGTCGCGGGCGTGGCCGCCGTGGAGAACGTCCCGCTTCCCGACGCGGGGGGCGAGCGCGGGCTGGCGATCCACTACAGGGCCCTGGCCACGGGACGCGCCGCCCGGGTGCAGCGGGAGACCTACCCGGCCTACCGCCCCGCCAGCGGGTACCGGATGGTGGCCTCCCCCACCCTGTACCCCGGGCAGGTCCTTCGCGCCAGGCTCCTGGCGGATGGGGCGAACGCCCGGAACGTGGATACCTGCCTTTATGTCACGTACTTTGGGGCGGAGGACGCCCCGGTGGTGGCCCGCAGCGAGCAGGTCGCGCTGGCGCCCGGAGAGGAGACCGATCTCGCGTGGGCGGTGACGGTCCCCACGGGCTGCCCCATCGCCTGGGTTGGCGTGGAGATCACTTCCACCGAGCGGGCCGACGGCACGGTATACCTGGACTGGCTAACCTGGGATGGCGCGCCGAGCGTGCGCCTCGGCCCTCCGGAGCACGCCGGCACGCGCTGGCTGGACGCCTGGGTGCAAGCAGCCAGCGCCGTCACCGCGGACCGGGAACACGACCTGCGGGTGATGCAGGACGAGGGCGTGGGCCTGGTGCTGCAGGGCGCCCGGGAGTGGCAGGACTATCGTGCCAGTGCCCGCCTGACCCCCCACCTGGCCCGCTCCTGCGGGCTGGCGGCCCGGGTCCAGGGCCTCCGGCGGTACTATGCGCTGCGGTTGGTGGCCGGCAAGGCTCAGCTGATCCGCGAACTGGACGGCACGACCGTCCTCGCCG
>JAAZBQ010000041.1 GCA_012513725.1 Chloroflexota bacterium | reverse complement strand
CTGCAGGAGCACCTTCTGGGCGAGGATGCGCAGGCGGCGTTTCGCGCCGCCGGATGGCGCACGGGGCCGGTGGGGCTCGATCCCGGCGGCGAGGATCCCGCGGTGTGGAACCCCCTCTGGGGCGTGGACACCGAACGGACGATCCGCCCGCTGCGCTGGCCGGCGCATGGGGTGCTGCGGGAGGCCCTGAACCAGTATTTGGCTGCGGCGCGCCCGCCGGCGTTCACCGTATACGTGGTGGATCGCACCCAGTCCATGGCCGGGGAAGGCGATCGGGCGCTGCAGGAGGCCATGCGCGCGCTTTTTGATCAGCAGGAGGCGCAATCGCGCTGGGCGCCCATCGGCCCGCGCGACGTGACGGCGGTGCTCCCCTTTGGCGCCCGGGCCGAGGAGGCCTGGATCGTTGAGGGGAACGACCAGGCGGCCCTGGCCGGCCTCCTCGGCCACATCGCCGAGCGCGAGCCGGCAGGTCACGCGGACGTGTACTTGCCGACCATCGAGGCGCGCCGTCTGGTGGAGGCCCAGGGCGACGGGCGCCTGGCGGGCATCGTGCTGCTGACCGACGGGCGCTCGCGGACGGGCACCAACCTGCGCCTGGTGCGGAATGCGTGGCAGGCGGCCGAACGCCCGCTGCCCGTGTACGCGGTGCTCCTCGGCGAGGCGGAAGAGTCGTACGTTCGGGGGCTCGTCGATGTCACCGGCGGAGAGGTGTTCGCCGGCGTCGAGGGGGCGTACCCGGCGGCGCGGCGTGCGCGCTGGGGCCCCGGCTGGTCGCTAGTCCTCGATGCGCCGGCCCCATGAGGTGCGTTCTGGCCGAACCATCGGAACGGAAAGGAGAAGAGGCGGTCGATCCATCGGCTGCCGTGATACGATGAAAAAGTGGGTGTTGGCCGGTCTAGGTGGTGCGGCGGCGTTTTTGTTGGCGCTTCTGCTCTTGCGGTTCTCGTTCCCGTGGTCGGTCGGCGTGGGGGTCGTCGTCTGGCTGCTCCTGACGCTGGTCCTCCCGGAACCGGTGCCCGAGGCGCCCAAGGTCGCGGGGATGACGACGCGCGAGGCGCAGGAGGCCATCCGGGAGGCGCAGGCCAAGGTGCGGCGTCTCCGCGCCCTGGGTCGCAGGCTGCCGGCGGCCAAGGTGCGCCTGCGCGTCTCCGATATCTCCCAGGTCGCCGAGGTCATCGTCGACGGCCTGGAAAAGGACCCCAAGGACATCCCGGCGGCCCGCCGCTTCCTGGACTATTACCTGGACGCGACGATCACCGTCGTCAATCGCTACAAGGATCTCCTGGATCGCGGGGGCTCCAGCGAGCAGGTGCAGGAGGTACTCGGTCGCTTTGAGGGGCTGCTGGACGCCATCCATGCCACCTTTGAGAAGCAGCGCGATCGCCTGCTCCGCGACGACGTCCTGGACCTGGACACAGATATCACCGTCCTGAAGCGGATGATGGATATGGAGGGGCTGTAATCACGCGGAATGGCCCCGCGCAGCAGCAGGCGGCGCGATGAGGACCGGTGGGCGCGGATGGTGGTGGGGGCTGTTGCTCCTCCTGGTCGTGGTGGGCATCACCGCCGCCTACAGCCTGTTGCGCACCGGGAGGCTGGAGCCGATGGCGGGCGCCGGCACGGTGCTCACCGGACTGGTGAGCGACGAGGTCCTCCCGTTCGTCACCGATCCGGAGGTGCGGGCCGTCCTCCGGGAGCGTTATGACCTGGAACTCTGCGTGTCGCCGGCCGGCCCGACCGAGATGGTGCGCCGCGGCGCCGCGGAGGCCGATTTCCTGTGGAGCACGGGCGACTGGCTCGTGGATACCTACCGGCTGACCGGCGGGTCGCTGGTGCGGGCTGAGCCCGTGCTCCAGAGCCCCCTGGTCCTCTACACGTGGGACCAAGTGGCCGAGGCGCTCGTTCGGGAGGGACTGGCGGAGCGCCACGAGGCCGGCTACCATTCCGTCGAGTGGGCGCCGCTGGCCGAGGCGATCCTGGCCGGAGGCGCCTGGGCCGATTGGGGGGTGCAGGAGCCCGTCGGCCCGGTGGAGGTGGTCCCGCCGGACCCG
>JAAZBQ010000392.1 GCA_012513725.1 Chloroflexota bacterium | reverse complement strand
CCCCCGCTCGATGACAGGCGAGGGGGAGAAGAACGCCTCACGCGACGCCCCCCGCTCGATGACAGGCGAGGGGGAGAAGAACGCCTCACGCGACGCGCTCCGACTCCCCCTCTCCCATTCCGATGGGAGAGGGGGTTGGGGGGTGAGGGCTGTGTGCTACCCCACCTCCAACTCCACCAACGTCGCCCCGCCCATCACGCCGGCGAAATCCTCCAGCTTGCTCTGGACGATCAGGACGTCCCGGGGCACCTCGACGCTCCCCTCCCGGCGGACGATCTCGGCGGCGATCGAGATCCCCTCCGGCCAGGCCTTGACCACGCCCCCGCCGAGGACGATCATCCGCGGGCTGAGGAGCACCACGAGGTTGGCCAGGGCGTACCCCAGGTACGTAAACGCCTGCACCATCACCTGGTGGGCGCGCTCGTGGCCGGCCAGGGCCTGCTCGATCACCAACCTCGCGCCGGCAAAGCGGGTGCCCAACTGAAAGAGCTCCCGGGGCTGAAAGATCTGCTCGGCGACGAGGGAGAGGGCCTTGCCCGAGCAGTACATCTCGGCGCAGCCCCGACCGCCGCAGGTGCACTGGAGGCCGTTGGGCACCACGATGGTATGCCCCAGCTCCGCCGCCAGGCCGTCCGCACCGTGGTACAGGCGCCCGTTCAGGATCAGCCCGCTGCCCACGCCCGAGCCGACCCACACCGCCGCGAGGTCGTCGACCCCCTGGCCGATGCCGGCGGCGTGCTCGCCCAGGGCGATGAGGTTCGTGTTGTTGTCCAAGAAGACGGGCAGGCCGAGATCCTCGGAAGCCTCGGGGCCCAGGTCGGTCCCATCGAGGAGGCGGAGGTTCGGGCAGGCCAGCACGTGGCCGATGGCCTGATTCACCAGGCCGGGGACTCCCACGCCCACGCCGATCACGCTCTCGGGGGTGAGGGCCTGGGAATCGAGAAAGCGACGAACGGCGTCGGCCAGGGAATGGCCGGGCGGGCGGTTGCCGGGGAATACGGTCTCGGTGTAGGGGCGATCGTGGGCCACGATGCGAGGCGAACCGACGTCGACGAGGGCTAACATCGTCCGGGTGGCGCCAATATCCACGGCCAAACGGTACTTCATGCGCATGTCTCCTATCGCGGTGCAGAGCGCGCCGACCCTGGCCCAGATTCTACGCCTCCCCGGAAGCGGTGACAAGCGCCCGTTCATGCGTTCTCAACATGCGCATAGTACCCCCCAGATGATGTCAACAGTATCAACAATGTCACGAACTGCGCTCCGCCCTACGTCGCCAACGCCGTCTGCTCGCCCAGCGAACCAGCCGTTGTTGACGCTGTTGATACTGTTGATACCATCCCTGACCTACCCCGATGCCCCGCATATGGTGTCAACAGTGTCAACAACGTCAACAACTTTCCCAGACAGCCGGACGCTGTTGACATTGTTGACACTGTTGATACTACCCCCGAGCGACCCGAACGCCCCGCATATGGTGTCAACAGTATCAACAACGTCAACAACTCTCCCGGATAGCCAGCCGTTGTTGACACTGTTGACACTGTTGATAATCATGACTCTCGTGACCTCGATGATACTGATGTATATATATATATGTGTGTGTGTATGAGGGTGTGTGAAGGACCTGCGGAGCAGCACCCGGCTTCTCGCTCAGGGAGCGCGGACCAGAACGTAGGGCGCCGTGCGGCTCTTGCCCTTGCGGCGTACGGCGCCCTTGTGCTCGAGTTCAGCCATCTCCCGGGAAATCTGCCCGCGGTCCTTCTCCAGATGTTCTGCTAGCTGACTGACCGTCGCCTCGCCATCCAGGGCTTCGAGGCCTTCCAGGATGACCTCCTGCACGCTCCCCGACGCAACCCCCTGGGCTACGTCCGAAACCTGCCAGGCGCAGGTCGTCGGGTCAAAGGCCAGCGACAGCTCCTGGTCCTCGAGGTCGCGGCCCGTGACGCGCAGGGTGGCGCCACGGGTGCCGCGCTTGCGGTACAGCCCCCACAACACGTCGGCCACGGCGCTCTTGCCGGTGGACCCCATCAGGTCGTCGACGACGTCGGAACTGGCGCCGTTGCCCTTGCGGTGGTGATCCACCAGGAGGATGGCGCGGTCATGATCCATCGCCAGCGACTGGAGATGGGCCAGCGCCTCGGTCGCCTGGCCGACCGAGTCCCAATCCACCCGCCCGGTGAACGCCCGCGTGAGGGTGTCGATCACCACCAGCCGCACGGTACTCTGCTCGATGAGGCCCCGCATATCGCCAAGGCCCCGGCCGTTCAGCGGAGGCCACTCGGGGATCACGAACAACAAGCAGTCGCTTGGGGCGCCCAATCGCCGGAGGCGCACCTGCATGCGCCGCATCGAGTCCTCCAGCGCGATGTAGACGGCCTTGCCTGGCGGCACCTGGCGATCGAGGAAGCGGCCGACCCCTTCCGTCCCGCCGCCGCCGACCGCCACGCCCAGCTGCAGCGCCAGCCACGATTTGCCTAGCTTGGGCCGGCCCGCCAGCAGGGTCAGCCCGGTGGGCAGCAGGTCCGGCACCAGCCAGGCGGGCTCCGGCAGATCGGCGGCCAGGAGGTCTCGGACCCTCCAGATATTCTTCGGCTTCTCGGCAGGTGGGGCGGGAGGGGGAGACTGGACGGGCGCGCGCGCGGCCGCCTCCGCACGGAGGAGCGCCTCGGCCTCCGACATGGCCACGTCGATAAACCCCTGCAGATGCCTGTTCATTGGGACCTCCCTTCTCCCGTGCGGTGCGACCGCGGAACCCGGCGCAGGCGGAACTCTTGCTTGCAGGCCTCCAGCCGCTCCTCCGTCCACTCGCGCTGCCAGATGTTCTCAAAGCGTCCAAAGCAGAGGGCCAGCCGGGCGCGATGCCCCTCGGCCTCCAGGTCCGCGTCGCTCAGGCCGGCGAGGTCGAGATGGGTCCTGCGGCGCTCGTTGGCCTCGTCACCGGCAAAGTTCGGGATGCGAAACTCGAGCGCCAGCGTCACCACGCCGCGACGTCGGTTGCGGGCCGCCTCGTCCTGGTCCATCCGATAGTACAACCGCGCCGATTCCTGGGCCGTGCGCCGCCAGGAGCGGTCGCCCCCGGCGGCCCCCCGCGATCCGCCGGTGAGCCGGCCCCACCTGCCCTGCTTTTCCCGCTCGTTGCTCATGGTGCCTCCTGGTGTGATGCGTCGGAACGTGGCTCCCTGTGCCATCGCACGCCCCCAGTGTAGCACATTTGTACTATCACCGTCCACACCTTGGGGCGTAATCCTGTGTCATGATAGAACATCTTTTCTACTAACGGGGCGCCCGCCGATGAGGGCCGCGGGAATCCACCCGCACTGGCGCGTTTGATGCCGCGGCCCGGGTCTGCTATCCTCCCGCGCCAGGGGCACCTGTCCCTGGAGACCGACACCCAAGGGAGGCACGAATGGCCGTCGCAGGCGGTTGGGCGGGACGCATCCTCGTCGTCGACCTCGCATCGGGGAGCAGCAGCGTGCTGCCGGCCTCCGACTATGCGCCGCCCCACCTCGGCGGGCGGGCCCTGGCCGCGGCGCTGGCCTGGGACCTGCTCCGCCCGGGGCTGGACGCGCTGGATCCCGCCAACCCCCTGATGTTCCTCGGCGGGCCCCTCTCGGGCACCAACGCCCCGGCCGCCGGTAGGACGACCGTCTGCGCCCTCTCGCCCCAGGCCGTCCCCCACCCCTGGTTCTCCCGCTCCAGCATGGGCGGCGACCTGGGGCACGCCCTATACGCTGCCGGCTATGATGGCGTGGTGTGCATCGGCCGGGCGCCGCGGCCGGTGGTGCTGCACCTCTCCGCGGAGGGGCCCCGGCTGGAGGACGCCGGCGGCCTGTGGGGCCAGGGGATCATGGCCACCCAGGAGGCCCTAGGTGGCGGACGCCGGGCGCGGGCCCGGGTGGCCGCCATCGGTCCGGCGGGGGAAACCCTCTCGCGGATCGCCTCTATCGGCATCAACGAGGGCTCGGCAGCCGGCCAGTGCGGGTTCGGCGCGGTGATGGGCGCCAAGAACTTGAAGGCGGTGGTGGCCCACGGCACGGGCCGGCGGCAGGTCGCCGATCCCGAGGGGCTGCGCGCGCTCCTCCGGGCGCTGGCCCGGGAGCACGCCGAGGACCGCGAAAAGCGCTCCGGCCCCAGGGGCCGTGCGGGGTTGCCGGGCGCGCGACCCGTGCCCTGCTCCCGGGGCTGCCTGGTGGCCTGCGCCACGCGCTTTGAGGGGGTGCCGGGCGTGGTCTTTCCCGAGCGCGAGTACGCCGGCGTCGTCCAGTGCTGCTCCCACCGCTTTGCCGGCAGCGACGGCCTCACGTGGAACCTCGGCTTTGCGGGAGGGTTCGAGCTGAACGTCCTGGCCAACGACTGGGGCATCAACCACTGGGACGCCACCAAGGGCCTGTTCATGTGGCTGGGCATGTGCCACGAGGCGGGGATGCTGCGCGAGATCAACGGGCGGCCGGTGGAGCCCGACTCGCCCCGGTTCTGGTACGAGGTCCTCGAGGCGATCGCCACGCGGCAGGGCCCCCTGGCCGAGGTGGTGGCGGATGGCGGCTGGCGGGCCATCCAGCGCACCGGCCTCCTCCCCGAGGAGGCCAGGCAGCTCTACACCGGCTGGGGCTACGCCAACCACTGGGATGGCCGCGGGCCCCACGGCAACTATATCCCCTACCCGTTCTGGCTGGCCTCGGCGCTGATGTGGGCCACCGACGTGCGCGACCCCATGGGTTCGGCCCACGGGTACGTCCAGAACCTGACGAACGCCAGCCCCCTCCGCCAGAACGCCCTCTCCTGGGAGCGCCTGGGGGCCCTGGCCGAGCGGTACTATGGCGACGCCCGGGCCGCCGATCCCTACTCCGGCGCCGAGGGCAAGGCCGAGGCGGCGCTGTTCAGCGTGCGCCGGTCGATGATCAAGGACTCCCTGCCGCTTTGCGACCGGGTCTTTCCCCGGCTCTTTACCACCACCACGGCCGACGGCATGCCCCGGATCGGCGGGGTGGATGGGCCCGATCTCGAAGCCGCGCTCTTGCGGCTAACGACCGGCGTCGACGTCACCACCGCCGACCTGGAGTCCGCCGCCGACCGGGCGCTGGATCTCGAGCGCGCCCAGCAGGCCCGCGACTATGGCCGCGGCCGCGCCACCGAGCAGCCGGTGCTCGACTTTTTTCTCGAGACCGAGGAAGAGCGCCCCAGCGAGGTGTTGGGGGTCAAGCGCGGCACCGACCGCGCGACGTTGGAGGCGCTCATGCAGCGCTTCTACGCCCTGCGCGGCTGGGAGCGGGACATCTGACCAGGGAGGAAAGAGGGACGCAGAGGCGCAGAGGGAAGACGCAGAGACGCATAACACTCGAGCGAAGAGCCATGCAGTATGGAAAATAATAGTGATAAGCGCAAGAGCGTAGGGTCGATGGGAGCACGGCGACAGAACGCAAAGAAGCCGAGATGTCTCGGCGCCCCTCTTCGTTGCGTCTTAGCGCCTTGGCGTTACTCCCCCTCCGCGTCTGTGCGTCTTCCCTCCGCGCCTCTGCGTTCCTCTTCTTTCCCCGTCACCGTACGGGTCGGAACTCCAGCAGCGAGATCCCGTGCACCGGCAGCGGGAACGACACGCCCAGGGCGCCATCCGCCACGCGCACCGTGCGGGGCGGCTCCAGGAGCTCGAGCCCGCTGCGAGAGGCAATGACCTCGCGCTGGCCGCCGGTCGGATAGTCGGGGCGGCCCTGACGCAGCCACTCGGTGTAGGCGTTCGAGTGCTGCCCATCGATGCGATGGTGTCGCAGCGTCATCTCCCGGGCTTCCGCGGGCACGTTGGCGATCCGCAGGTCGACCACGGCCTCGCCGCTGCGGTGCCAATCGTCGTGGTGATGGTAGACGAGCACGTGCAACGCGCCGTCGCCGCTCAGCGTCGCCACGCCCGCCACCTCGGGGGCCTCGGCGCGGCCGTGACGGTCGGCGAAGGACAGCGGCTCCCGGGCGGCCTCGCTTTCCAGCGCCACCTGGATGCTGCCCAACCGGGCGTACATGCGGAACAGGTTCAGGATCGGCTTGGCGATCCCCTGGGTGCTGAATGCCCGCGTCCCCTCAAAGCAGCGCTCGCCGACGAACATGAACGCCCAAGAGAGGAACCGCAGGTCCCAGTCACGCGCCTGGGCAAAGCGGGTGAGGTGGTGGAACGCCGCAGCCACGTAGGAGGGATAGTACTCGGTGTTGCGAAAGTTCAGGTTCGCGTTGTCATAGGCGCCGCCGGCGGCCCAGCCGTCGGGGTCGCACTCGGAGACGACGCACTCTAGCCCCTCATAGCCGTGCTTGCGGACCAGGTCATAGCCAACCGTGGCGCCCTCCAGCACGCGCTTGACCGTCGGCGGATCCTGGGGCCGGTGGAGGGGATCCGGGGCGTACCCGCCGCCCTTGAGGTGGAACGTGACGAAATCGAGGGGCGCGCCGCGCGTTCCCGTGCAGGCGTTCTCGCCGCCCCGGCAATGGGCCAGAAAGCGGTCCAGGTACTCGGCCGAGGGCCGCCCGACGATGGGGTTGGTGACCGACGGCCCACCGACCCGAGCCTGGGGCAACGCCGCCTTGACCGCCTCGGCCGTATAGTCGTACAGGCGGATGAACTCCTCCACCGTGCCCCGCCAGTAAGAGATGTCCGGCTCGTTCCACAGCTCCCAGTACCAGGTGGCGACCTCCTCCTCCCCGTGGCGCTCGACGCAGTGGCGCACCAGGCGGTAGACCAGGTCGTGCCAGCGCCGATAGTCCTTCGGCGGGCAGGCCCAGCCATAGTCGCGATAGGCGCGCATGTGCCGGTCGGAGGCGGCGTCATAGTGGGCGGGGTCGGCGAGATCCCGGGGCATAAAGCCGATCTCGACGAACGGCTTGCAGCCGTGGTGCAGGAGCGTGTCGAGGATCCGGTCCACGGTGGTCCAGTCGTACAGCGGCGCGCCGTCGGGATCCTCGAGGTAGGCGTTGGTGGAGCCCCACTTGTAGGTCCCGTGGCAGTTGCCGGTGCAGAGGAGGTGGTGGGCCCGCACATAGTAGGGCTGCTCCTGGAACGCGCCAAACTCCGCCAGGAGCGCCTCACCCCCGGGGGTATGGGTATAGTTGCACTCGTCATAGCCCAAATACGTCCAGTTGTGGGCCATCGGCCCCAGCCACCGGCCGGCATCCACCCGAACGACGATCGGTTCCGCACCGTTCTCCATGATGTGCCCTTTCTGCCCCGCGGCTACGCGCCCTCCACCGGCAGGGGGTGGCGAGCGCCCACGCTCTCCTGCCATTCGTGGAGCATCCCGCGCAGGCGCTCGGCGATATCCGGCCGCTCGGCGGCGAGGTCGTGCTCCTCGCCGATGTCGGCGGCCAGGTTGTAGAGCTCCAGCCGGCCGTCCTCGTAGAACGCGATCGCCTTCCAGTCTCCCCAGCGCACCGAGGCGCCCGGCGTGCCGCCCTGGTTGCCATAGTGCGGATAGTGCCAGAAGAGTGCTCGCTCGTTGAGCACGTGCTCTGCGGTCGGCTCTCCCCGGAGGAGCGGAACCAGGCTCACGCCGTCGCAGTGCTGCTCGGGGAGCGGATCCAGGCCGGCGGCCTCCAGGAGCGTCGGGTAGAGGTCGGGGCCCGAGATCGGCGTCTCGCACACCGCCCCCGGCGCCGTCACCCCCGGCCACAGGACCAGGAACGGCTCCCGAGTGCCGCCGTCGTAGAGCCAGCCCTTGCCCTCGCTCAGGGGGGCGTTGCAGGTCGGCGAGCCCTCGGCCGTCGAGAGGCCGCCGTTGTCCGAGGTAAAGACGACGATGGTGTTCTCGTACTGGCCGGCCTCGCGGAGCGCGTCCAGGAGCCGGCCGATGTTCCCGTCCACGGTTTCCACCATGGCGGCGTAGCGCGGGTCCGACTGGATCCGCCGGCGGATGATGCGTTGGTCCTTTTTGTGGTCGCAGGGAAAGAAATCGCCCACCTCGAACGGATCCACTTCGTCGAGCCCCAGGCGCTTGGCCTTGGCCTCGTACTTTTTCCGGAGTTCGGGCTTGGGCTGCATGGGGTTGTGGACGGCATAGTACCAGAGGTTCAGGAAGAACGGCCGGCTGGCGTCGTGGGCGCGGATGAGGGCGATCGCCTCGTCGGTAAGCCGGTCGGTCAGGTACTCGCCGGGCTCCCCTTCGGCCAGGGTCGGGATGCCCCAGGGGGCGAAATAGCCCTGCTTGGGTGAGCCCCAGTCGCAGCCGCCGATGTTCACGTCGAACCCGTGGCGATCGGGCCAGTAGGGTTCCTCACCGAGGTGCCACTTGCCCACATGCCAGGTGGCATAGCCTGCCTCGCCGAGGGCGCGGGCCAGGCTCTTCTCCTCCAGGGGGAGATGGTCGACGTAGGGCGCGTCGATCAACCTGCCCCGGGAGGGGTGCTCGCGACCGATATAGTTCGTCACCCCCACCCGAGCCGGATACCGGCCCGTGAGAAACGAGGCCCGGGCCGGGGAGCACACGGGCGAGGCGGCGTAGGCGTTGGTAAAGCGGAGGCCCTCGGCGGCCAGGCGGTCGAGGCAGGGGGTCTCGTAAAAGGTGCTGCCACAGCAGCCCAGGTCGCGCCAGCCGAGGTCGTCGAGGAGGACAAAGATGATGTTCGGAGCAGACACGGGCGCACCTCCCGGGGCGTTGGCGTCGACAGACGCCTCGTTGCGGGCCCATTGTCAAACGAACGGCGCCGGCTGTCAACGCGCCGGCGGACCCCGCAGGCTGGCCCACCGAGTGCGGCGGCATCTGGAATGCGGCGCCCTTTGTGGAATGCGGCTGCGCCCGAGTGGAACGGGTGGCACCGCCACCAGGCGCTTGCGGCCCGCGCCGCGGTGCGCTACAATAACCATGCCGTGGAACGGCAGCCCCTCTCCGCCCCCGCCGCGATCCCTCGCCTCGACAACGCATCGCCCTCCCATCGTGCCGCCCGCTCCGCGGAAGACGCATCCATCCGCGTCCTAGCGATGGGAGTCACCATGATAGTCGATAGTGATCCACACTGGGCCGTCACCGTCCGCAACCTCTCCAAAACCTACGCCGCCGTCCGGGCGGTGGACGACATCTCGTTCGAGGTCGCCCACGGGGAGATATTCGGCCTCCTGGGCCCCAACGGCGCCGGCAAGACGTCCACCATCCGCATGGTGCTGGACGTCATCCGGCCCGACACCGGCCAGATCACCGTCCTCGGCGGGCCGATGCGCGAGGAGACCAAAGGCCGCATCGGCTACCTCCCCGAGGAGCGGGGCCTCTACGAGGACATGGCCCTCCTGGATACCATCGTGTTCCTGGCCCGCCTCAAGGGCCTGCGCCGGGCGGAGGCGATCCGTCGCGCCGAGGCGCACCTGCACGCCCTGGGCCTCTGGGAGGCGCGCCGCCAAAAGATCGGCGCCCTGAGCAGGGGCATGAACCAGAAGGCCCAGTTCATCGCCGCCACGATCCACGAGCCGGAGCTCCTGATCATCGACGAGCCCTTCTCCGGCCTGGATCCGGTGAACGCCCGGATCGTCCGGGACCGCATCTATGCCCTGCGCGACGCGGGCACGGCGATCATCATGAGCACCCACCAGATGCACGCCGTCGAGGAGATGTGCCAGCGCATCCTGCTGATGGATCGCGGCTGCGCGGTGCTGTACGGCTCGCTGGAGGAGATCCACGCCCGGTTCAGCGGCAACGTGGTCGACATGGTCGTCCGGGGCGCCCTCCCCTCAATCCCGGGCGCCGAGGTCCTGAGCAACGGCGCCGGCGCCTACCGCATTACCCTCCCCGAGGGCGTCACGCCCGAGGTCCTGCTCGGGATGCTCTGCGGCCTGCCCGGGCTGACCATCGAACGCTTTGAGCCCGCCGAACGGTCCCTCGACGACATTTTCGTCCAGGTAGTGGGCGACGAGGGTCTGGCCCGGGAGGCGTCGGCATGAAGGTGTGGCT
>JAAZBQ010000391.1 GCA_012513725.1 Chloroflexota bacterium | reverse complement strand
CTCCCGCAGACGCTCCGCGAGGCGTGTACCGCGTCGACGCCGGCGGCAGTCCGGAGGCGCTCGTGCGCGCCGCCCGCGGGTGCCACGCCATCGTGGCGCTGGGCGCCATGGGGGGCGAGGGCGAGTTCGACGACATCGCCTACATGAACATCCGCGGCGCGTACAACGTATACGATGCGGCGCGGCGGGCCGGCGCGCCCCGGGTCGTGTTCGCCTCGACGAACCACGTGTATGATGGGTACCGAGACACCGGCGTGTTGGCCAGCGCCGACATGCCCACGGCGCCCAGCGGCCTCTATGCGGCCAGCAAGGTGTATGGAGAGGCGCTCGGACGGGTGTACTCGCATCGGTACGGCCTGTCGGTCATCTGCCTGCGGATCGGCAACTATCCGGCGAACGAGCGCCCCACCTCGCACAGCGTCGCTCGCTGGATCAGCCCGCGCGACATGGCCCAGATCGTCCAGCGCAGCATCGAGGCCGAGCACCTGCCCTTTGCCGCCGTGAACGCCGTGTCAGAGAATGACGAGCGCTGGATGGACCTGGAGGGCGCGCGAGAAGCGATCGGCTATGTGCCCCAGGACAACGGCAGCGACATCCTGCGCAACCTGCCGCCCGCCACGCCCCAGTACCGGCCTCCGCGGGTGCCGGCGATGGAAAAGGTCTCTCCGCGGTCAGCGCCCGATCCCCACCGCGTGCTCTTGTGCGGAGAGGATGGCGTCATGGCCAGGGTCCTGGGCGAGCGACTGGCCGGGGGCTATGACCTGCGAGCGTTCGTCGGGCTGGACGACGGTCTGCGCGGCCAGGCTCTAGCGCGCGCGGCCCAGGACGCCGACACGCTGGTGTACATCGTACCTCGCCACGCCGGCGACGAGTACGACGCGCTGGAGCACGCCGTCATCCGCGGCGCCTACCTGGCCTGCGAGGCGGCACGGAGCGCCAACGCCCACCGCCTGGTGGTGCTCAGCGACTGGAGCATGTACGCAGGCCATCGCACCGGGGGCTCCTCGCCCGTCGAGAGCCGACTGCCCTACCCGATCACGCTCGGAGGGGCAGCCCACGTCTGGGCAGAGGCCGTGGCCCACGCGTTTCATCGACAGGCCGGCCTACCGGTAGCGGCGCTCTGTTGCGGCGAGGTGACCGGGCCGGACGTCCCCCGGGAGGGGGCCGAAGATATCTGGCTGAGCCACGAGGAGTTTGCCACGCAGGTGCGTGCGGCCATCGAGGCACCTGGAACGGACTTTTCAGCCGCCAGCGCCGTGTCGGGCCGGGGGCGCGACTGGCTCCGTCCAGCCGCCAGCCGACTAGCAGTCTGACCATGCGCAACGAACGTCACGCGAACAGCGCATCGAGAAAGGAGGCGCACGATCCACCACCCCAGGCAGAGGACGCGATGCCATGACCGTGCATTTGGCCCAGTGCTGCGCAGCCACCCGAGGTTGCAGCAGCCCATGAGGGGAGAGAGACATGCCTAGAATACCTGTACGCACCCGCCGCATGGTGATCATGGCGGCGATGATCGGCCTGAGCCTCCTGTTCATCGTGCCTGGCGCGGTGCTGCTGGCACAGGGGCAGACCCTATACCTGCCCCACATCTCCAAGGAGATCGCGCCGCCCCCGACGGCGACGCCGCAGCCGACGCCGACCGAGGTCCCCGACCAAGGATGGGCGATCGAGTACTATAACAACGTGGACCTCGCCGGGGACCCGGTGTTTTCCACCATCGAGAACACCCCGTTCGTGGAAAAGGAGTGGGGCACCGGCGGCCCGGGCAACGGCGTGAACAACGACCGCTTCTCCGCCCGCTTCACCCGGCGGGTCTGGTTCGATCCTGGCACCTACCAGTTCGTCCTCACGATGGACGACTATGGTCGGCTGTTCATCGACAACATGGCCACGCCGGTCATCGACGCCTGGCACGGGAGCACCCGGGGCACCCACTCG
>JAAZBQ010000040.1 GCA_012513725.1 Chloroflexota bacterium | reverse complement strand
GGCGCGGCCGGCGGCGGCGGCAGCGGCGTGGGCTCCGGTTCCGAAGTGGACGGCGGGCTGTCGTCCGACTCCTTGGTCGGCTTGGGCTCCTTGGTGGGTTTGGGCTCCTTGGTGGGCTTGGGCTCAGGCGGCCCCGGGCTGTCGGGAGGGGCCGGCGGCTCCTCAGTTGGTGGCGGGGGCTCCTCGGTGGGCAAAGGCTCAGCGGTCGGCGGCACGGGCGTATCCGTTGGTGGCACCGGCGTCTCGGTCGGTGGAACCGGGGTTTCGGTTGGCGGTACCGGGGTCTCGGTTGGCGGTACCGGGGTCTCGGTTGGCGGCACCGGGGTCTCGGTTGGCGGCACGGGCGTCTCCGTTGGCGCTGGAGGTTCCGGCGTATGGGTTGGCGGGACATCCGTAGCCGGCGGATCGGGCGGCGGTGGCAACGGCGTGGGCTCTGACGTGTTGGTGGGTGCGGCGGTCGGTTCTACTGTGTTCGTCGGCTCGATCATCCCCACGCCGGTGGGCAGGGGGCTCGCTGTGGGAGCAGGCACCGTCGGAACGGGCGTGGTAGGTACGCTCGGCGGCGCATCCGTCGGGGGCGGTGCGGGCAGGGGAGTGGGGACGGCGGTGCCCGTAGGCGCCGGCAGCGGGCTGGGAGGCGGCACGGGGGCAGTGGCCGGGACGAACGGCTCCCCCGTCGGCGGGGGCACGTCCGTGGGCTCTGCCGTTGGCGGCTGCTCGGCGGCGCCCGGGACGGGCGTCAGCATGCCGAGGCTCAAGTTTCGGCGGCCGGCGGACGGGCGCGTGGGCTCGGCGGTGGATGCCGGTGGTCCCGGCGGCCCCTGCAGGCGCTCGATGAAGGAAAGGAGCAGATCCAGGCCGGACGGATCGGGCGTCTCCTGTGGCGTGGCCTCCAGCCGAGGAGGGCCCGGGCTGTCCGAGGCGGCCACCGGGTCGCCCCGCAAGAGCGCCAGTAGTCCGGCAGGATCGGCAGTTAGCAGTACCAACAGCGACGCCGCCAGCGACACCATCACGATGGCTGTCAGGCGCACGAGTGTGCGGCCCTTGCGTGCACCGGATGGGCGGTTTCCATCTGCGGGCATGGTGTGCTCCCTCGCCAGTACGGCATCGGACCCCGGTCCGCAAGGACGGCGAACCGCCTGGCAGGCGCAGATGACGCGATGCAGCGCGAGGAGCAACGACGGGGGTGCGAGGAGGGGACGGGAGCCGCATGACTGCGTGGCAGCTGCGGACGGGGACCTCCGCGGGTCACCTCAGGTTTCGTTCCCTACACACCCAGTATAACAGGCTCCAGAACGGGTGACAAGCGCGAGAACCCCCCTGTTCCCCGTCACACAACAGCGCCGCTCCTCGCTCCCGCCCCGGGACGGGCTGGTCGTCTAGGGACTGCGGTGGTCAAAGGTGCCGCCGCTCTCCGTCCGTAGCCACATGCCGCCCGCTGGAAGCGTGGGGGGGTGGTCTTGGTCAGCAAGGCGTCGAGGCCATCCGCTCGCGGACGGCGAGCGTGCCGTCCAGTGCGTAGAGCGGCAGCAAGGCTGCCGCAGCCCATAGAAGAGCAGTCTGGCCTGAGGTGGGGACGAGGAGCTGGTCTGTTGTGCGATAGGGGCATTGTGGGGGAGACCTGCCGTGTGCCGCCCCAGAATCGCAGCGGCCGCCTACAGACCCCGCGACGCGCGATCTGGGCGCAACGGCGGTATGCGATTGACGGTTCCTGGTGGTCGGGCTATAGTGAGGATAGTCGAGTGCGGCCGGGCTTGGCCTCCGGAGGTTGCGATAGCGATGGCAAGCGCCATGTACGAGTTGAACCCGGTCTCCAGGATCACCGTGGGGACCATCGGCCGCCCGGGGCAGCGGCTGTTCCTACTCCAGGCGTCCAGCGTCGATGAGACGCTGACCCTCAAGCTAGAAAAGGAACAGGTGTTTGCGCTGGCGCGGGGGATCGACGAGCTCCTCGAGCAGCTCGAGCAACAGGAGCAGATCTCGGGCACGAGCGTCGACGAGCCCCCGGATGAAGAGTTGGAGCTGGGCGAACCGATCGAGCCCGCCTTTTCCGTGGCCCAAATGGGCCTGGCCTTTGACGGTGCCGTGGGGATGATGGTCCTGGTGCTGGCCGAGGGCCTGGAGATCGAGACGGAGGGCGCCGCCACCGCGCGGCTGTGGGCCACGCCCGCCCAGATGCGGGCGCTCAGCCGGCATGCCCGCGACCTGGTGGCTGCCGGGCGGCCCACCTGTCCCCTCTGCGGGAGACCCATGGAGCCGGGGCACGCGTGCCCCCGAGGCAACGGCCACGGTCAAAGGGTGCTGGAAGAAGGCTAGAGGCCGCGGCCCATCTGGACGGCCCAACAAAGACGACAGGCGCTTGGCTTCCGGGCGCCTGTCGTCTCGTTTGTCACCAGGTAGCGGGCATGCCGGAGTCTCAGGCCCACAACAGAGACTGCTCGGTCTGCTGATCGAATAGCTGGACCTTGTCGGTGTCAAAGGCCAAGTGCACCGGGTCGCCGATGCGCAGGTGCCGGTCGGGGTCCGCTAGAACGTGCAGATCCACCGCTCCGATCCGGACGGTGAGCAGGTCGTCGCGGCCCAGGGGCTCGACGATGAACACCTCACCGGCGGGGCCGGTCTCCGCCACCTGGATGTCCTCCGCCCGCAGCCCCAGCAACACGTCGTCGCGCCCGTAGGCCTTGGCGCCCCGTTCCTCCGGGAGCGTCACCGTGAGGTCCTTGTTGCGCGCCTCGCAGGCGCCGTTCTCACGCACCACCTCCGCCGGCCAGAGGTTCATGGGCGGGTTGCCAACGAAACTGGCCACAAAGAGCGTGCGGGGCCGATCGTACAGCTCCTCGGGGGGGCAGTAGGCCTGCAGAGCGCCCCGGTGGATCACGGCCACCCGGTCGGCCATGGTCATCGCCTCGACCTGGTCATGGGTGACATAGATCGACGTGATGCCCAGGTTCAGCTGCAGCCGCTTGATCTCCCCTCGCATCGTGAGGCGCAGGCGGGCATCGAGGTTGGAGAGCGGCTCGTCGAACAAGAGGATGTCCGGCTCCTTGACCAGTGCGCGCCCCAGGGCCACGCGCTGCTGCTGGCCGCCGGAGAGCTGGCCCGGTCGCCGCTCCAGGAGATCGCCGATCCCCAGCATGTCCGCCACCTGCTCGGCGCGCTGGCGCATGGCCTGCTGCGGCACCTTTTGCAGGCGCATGGGGAAGGTCAGGTTCTGGTAGACCGTCATGTGGGGATAGAGCGCGTACGACTGGAACACCATGCCGATGTTCCTGGCGCTGGGGGGCACGTGGTTCACCACGCGGTCGTCAAAGCGGATCTCGCCCTGGGTGGGGCGGTAGATTCCGGCGATCATCAGCAGTGTGGTGGTCTTGCCGCAGCCGGACGGCCCGAGCAGGGCGACGAACTCCCCGTCGTTCACTTCGAGATCGATGCCGTCCACCGCCACGACGGAGCCGAAATGCTTGCTCAGATCTTGTAGGGTAACCCTCATCCGTTCATCTCCTGGCGCGCCATGCGCGAGAGGTTGCGTGTCGTCGCGGCCTCAGGTGCCTCCCTTGCTGCCCCCGCTAAAGATGCTCAGCAGGTACTCCTGGGTAAAGAGAAAGAAGATCACCACCGGCACGAGCTGGAACACCCCCACCGCGGCGATCCGGCTATAGTTCACCGGCGCCGTGGGGCCCTGGAGCGACTGTAGGTAGGCCGAGATGGTGCTCCGCTCCTGGTCGGTGATGAACGTGTAGGGGATCAGGTACGCGCCCCAGCCGCTGATAAAGGT
>JAAZBQ010000390.1 GCA_012513725.1 Chloroflexota bacterium | reverse complement strand
CCACCCACCTCGTCGGTCGGCACGGCATCACGTCGGCGGACGTAGAGCAGGTCCGCCGGGCCGCGCTGGCCACCGAGATGCACCTGCAGCCCACCCGCTGCGCGGCGGTCGAGGCGCCGGTGTGTGGAGTGGGGAGCCAACAGGTGGTCTGGGCCGACGATCTCGAACGTCCGGCGGGCAACGGTTGGGTCACCGGCGTCCTCCACGGGGCCGTCAGCCGCTGGTACTTTCCCCAGACCGACAACCCCTACCCCGGCTGGGACATGACCAACGCCACCAGCGGGCGCTACAACCTGTGGGGCGACGCGGACTTTGGGGGGTTCTGGTACGGGTACGGGGCGTCGTTCGGGGCGTCGGACTCGTACATCGCCATGCGCCGCGCCGTCACCGTGCCGGCGGGCGCCTACCTGCGCTTCGATCATGCCCACTCGTTCGAAGAGACGGTCGGCTACTATTACGACGGGGGATTGATCGAGTACACCACCGATGGCGGGCTCACCTGGCTCGACGCGGGGCCGCTGATCACCCACAACGGCTATGCCGGCGCCCTCTTTGGCGGCTCCGGGAACCCCCTGGGCGGGCGGCAGGCCTTTGGCGGCGACTCGAACGGCTATACCTCGACGCGGCTGGACCTCGAGCCGCTGGCAGGCGAGTCGGTGCGCTTTCGCTTTCGCATCGTCACCGACGACTCGGGGGGCGGCTATGGCTGGTTCATCGACGACGTGGTGATGTACACCTGCTCGCCGACGGCGTCGACCACCCCGACGTCGCCGACGCCGACGCCGACTACGCCCACTCCCACCCGGCCCACCCCAACCGCTACGCCGCGGGCCACCCCGGCCCCAGGCGAGACCCTGCCTCCCGGCCGCATGCTAACGCTGCCGCTGGTCACCCGGGGCTATACGTTCGTCGGCCGGCGCACCATCCTGGCGGATGGGTTCGAGGATGCCTTTCCGGGAGCGTGGCTGGCCATCGACAACAATCCGGCCGACGGCCGCGAGTACGTCTGGGCCAAGAGCGCATGCCGCCCCGGCGCCGGCGCATCGTCGGCCTGGGCCGTGGGCGGCGGTACGCATGGGAGCGCCCTGGGCTGCGGGGCCGAGTACCCGGGGCAGATCGACTCGTGGCTGGTGTACGGCCCCTTTAGCCTGGAGGACGCCACCTCTGCCGGGCTAGACCTGCGCCTGTGGCTGAACACCGTGCGCGATCAGGACTATGTCGCCCTGATGGCGTCGGTGGACGGCATCTACTATTACGGGAGCAGCATGTCGGGGAACACGGGCGGCTGGGTGGACCACACCCTGGACCTGACCGCCGTGCATAGCCTCGGCAACCTGGCCGGCCGCCCGCAGGTATGGGTGGCGGTGACGTTCGAATCCGACGGGGCCGACGCTGCCGGCGAGGGCGCCTACATCGATGAGGTCCACCTGTGGAAGGCCCGCGGCCCCGCGATCGCGGCGCTGGCGCCCTCTGCCGCGCCCGAGTCGACGGGCACGACCCCCATCGCCCGCGCGCTGACGCCGTGAATCCTACCACGGATGGCACGGATAGACGGATGAAACGGATGGGGGAGGCCTACCACGGATTCCACGGATGAACGGATGGAACGGATGGAGAGAAGAAAGGATGAAGGAGGAAGGATGAAGCATGAGGCACCAGGGATGCCGCCGCGAGGCGGACCCTCAGCCGGCATCGTTCTTCCTCTTCATCCGTTTCATCCGTCTATCCGTGTCATCCGTGGTAGAGTCCGTCCCCTAGGCGCCCGATTTGCCGCCGCGGCTGCGCGTGCTATCCTGTGGGCCTCACTCGCAAGGTGTCGGGAGGAGCCAGATGACCATCCAGATGACCGGGGCCGACGTGATCGACATGGCCGTGCAGACGGAGACGCGCGGCGAGCAGTTCTACCGGCAGGCGGCCCAGGCGGCCGAGCATCCCGAGGCGCGCAGCCTGTTCGAGTACCTGGCCACCGAGGAGGCGCGCCACCGGGCGGTGTTCAGCGGGCTATCCGCCGGCATCGTGGCCGCCGAGATCGACCCGCAGACGTGGGCGGAGGCGCTCCTGTACATCGAGGCCACCGTCGACCGGGCGTTCTTTCGGGGCGCCGGCGCGCCCCTGAAGGAGATCCCGGCTGGCGCCGACGAGGCGGACCTCTTGCGCCAGGCGATCGCGTTCGAAAAGGAGACGCTGCTCTTTTTCCTCAGCCTGCACGACCTCGTGCAGCCGAATAGCCAGCGCCTCATCGACGACATCGTCCGCGAGGAGCGCAGCCACGTCGTGAGCCTGGCCAAGATGCTGGCCGAGGTGCGCGAGGCGTAGGGGCTGGCGCCGACGCGGGGCTACGCACGAACGGCCTCGCGGTGCAGCCGTCCTGTGTCGACGGCACCCCCATGCCCCGTCATCCTGACCCCCATGCCCCGTCATCCTGAGGGAGGGCTTCCGACCGAAGGACCTCCACCGCACATCAACCTGAGGCTCATGTGCGGTAGAGGTCCTTCCCTGCGCTGCTCAGAAACTTGACTCGGGGACCCTCGAAGGACGCCCGCGAGTGTCAATCCTGTGAATCTTGTGAATCCTGTCCTCTTCTCGGTTTCTTGCGCCATGAGTGGCGCCGCGGCGACATGGGCTACT
>JAAZBQ010000389.1 GCA_012513725.1 Chloroflexota bacterium | reverse complement strand
GGGCGCCAAAGGCGATCCCCACCAGCGTGTACACGATCCAACGACGTCTCAAGCCTATCTCTCTCCGCTAGGTATGTAGGAGGCCGCGGTAGCGCGCATAGAGGCCATAGTCGATGATCCTGCGCCGCGCCAGGTAGGCGGCGGTGAGTGGGGCGCGGTCCCGCCGTTCGAGCAACCGCTCGGTGACCAGCCAGGAAAAGGCGTCGCTCCCCGCGCCGGAGCCGAACGAGCAGTGCAGGATGCGCTGCCCCGGCTCGGCGACGTCCAGCACCGCGGCGAGCCCCACCATCGACGCCCCGGCGTACGTGTTGCCGATCTCGTTCACCAGGAGGCCCGGCTGCAGTTGCTCCCGCGCGAAACCCAGCGCCGCGGCCGCCTTGAGCGGAAAGGCCACGTTGGGCTGGTGGAAGACAGCCCACTGGAAATCGGCGGGCGCACGCCCCAGCCCCTCGAGGAGCGCCCGCGTAGCGCTCTCCAGGTGGTGAAAGTAGGCCGGCTCGCCGGTAAACCGCCCGCCGTGGCGCGGGAACCTTTCCCCGGGCCGCCGCCAGAAATCGGGCATGTCGGTGATGTACGAATACGAGCCCTCCAGGGTGGCCAGGCTCTCCTCGGCGGGGCCCACGACGAGCGCCGCCCCGCCGGCGCCGGCGGTGTACTCTAGGGCATCACCGGGTCGTCCCTGGGCGGTATCCATGCCGATGGCCAGGGCATAGTCCGCCATCCGGGCGCCCACCAGGGCCACGGAGGCCTGCAGGGCCTCGGTGCCCGCCTTGCAGGCGAACTCCAGGTCGGCCCCCAGGCTGGCGGGCGTGGCGCCGAGGGCCTCGGCCACGATCGTCGACGTGGGTTTGACGGCGTAAGGGTGCGACTCGCTGCCCACCCACACGGCGCGGAGCGCCTGTGGATCGATGGCGGCCCGGCGCAGGGCGTTGCGCGCCGCCTCGATGGACATGGTGACGGTGTCCTCGTCGGGTCCCGGCACCGCCTTTTCCTTCACGGGCACGCTATCTTCCCCGCCGTGCCACACGCGGTTCACTTCGTCGGCGGGCAGGCGGTAGCGCGGCACATAGGCGCCATAACCCACGATCCCTACCGGACGTTCTGGTTGCATGAGGGACAACTATTTACCTCCCGAACGTGCCTCGTCATCCGCCCGCAACTCGGCCAGGATGGCCTCCGCGCGGTCCACGCGGATGGTGCCCTCGGCGATCAGCCGCGCCGTGACGGCCTCGATGAGCGCGCCACTGGCGCCGGCGGCCATGGCCACCTGCCGGGCGTGCAGCTTCATGTGTCCCCGCTGGATGCCCTCCATGGCCAGGGCGCGCAGCGCGGCGAGATTCTGGCCCAGCCCCACGGCAGCCAGCACCTCGGCCAGCTGCCGGGCGCCCTCCACCCCGAGGATCCGGAGCCCCAGCCGCGCCAGGGGATGCGACCGCGTGGCCCCACCAAAGGTGCCCGCGGCCATGGGGAATTCGATGGATCCCACCAGGTCGCCCGCGGCGTCCCGCTCCCAGGTGGTTAGCGGGCGATAGCGGCCATCCCGGGATGCATATGCGTGGGCGCCCGCTTCCAGGGCCCGCCAGTCGTTCCCGGTGGCCAGCGCCACGGCGTCCACGCCGTTCATGATCCCCTTGTTGTGGGTGGCGGCGCGGTAGGGGTCCGCGGCGGCAAAGGCGTACGCCTCCACGATGCGCCCCACCCCCTCGTCGCCCGCCAGCCCTTCGAGGGCTAGTTCGGCCCGGGGCACCCTGCACCAGGCGCGGGCCAGGCGCCGATCAGCGAGGTTACTCAGTATACGCAGGCCCACCCGTCCGCCCGAAATCCGCTCGACGGCCGGGGCGAGGGCTTCCAGCGCGGTGTTCACCGCGTTGGCGCCCATGGCGTCGCGGGTGTCGTACACCAGGTGCACGGCCAGCATCGGGCCCACGGGGCTCTCGGCGAGGAGGCGCACCTCCACGTCCCGGGCGCCGCCGCCCAGGCCGGTCAAGACGGGATCCTGCGCGTCGGCCAGGGCCAGCAGCTCCTCCCGGGCCGCCAGGAGGCGCAGGCGCGCCGCCGCGGGATCCGCCAGGTCCAGGACCTGGATCTGGCCGATCATCTGCGGCTCGTCGGTGCTGGCGGAGAATCCCCCGCCGGCCCGCACCAGCCGGGCGGCGTAGGAGAGGCCGGCCACCACCGAGGGCTCCTCGACGGCCATGGGCACCAGGTGGTCGCGTCCGTTCACCACGACGTTGGTGGCCACGCCCAAGGGCAGCCCGTACACGCCGATGACGTTCTCGATCATGGCGTCGGCCTGCTCGGGCGAGAGCCCCCGGCCCCCGGCCAGCGCGTCGATCTCCTCCGGGACGAGGCCTGCCGAGGCGGCCACGCGCTCCGCGCGCTCGTGCAGGGTGAGGCGGTGCAGGCCGGGCAGTCGGGAAACGGGCACAGCGGCTTCTCCGTTCGGTTGGCGGTGGTCGGCGTGGCGATCGCGCACCACGGTGACCGTATTCTACCCGCACGCCGCTGCCAAAACCTGTCAACGCGTGTCGAGATGCTACCCGATTGCGCCCGGCAGGCCCCGCTCACCCATTCGGGTGACGCGCTCCCCGCTGCCAGGGCCACCCAAGCGCTCTTGGAGCCTCGCGGGCGCGGGTCCAGGCGGCCGCCACAAAAGAGCGCGCCGGAGGACTCGATGTCCTCCGGCGCGCGGGAGCCCGTAAGGTCAGAATGCGGAGCGTCTAAAAGGTGCCGGTGTCCGTCGGGGTGGGCATCGGCCCGCGATCCACCTGCGCCAACAGGTGCGCGGTGACCAGCATGGCGATGAACGTGGTAAAGATCGCCCCGATGCCGCAGGCGATGCCGCCGACGATGCCCGCGGCGATAAAGGCCACGATGATCATCAGCACGGCCATGATGTACTCGCTGAGGTTCTCGCGGATGAACGCGATTGCCTCGGGGAACTGGAAGAACGTGTTGAACTCACCCGATCGGGCGTAGCGGATGTACATCGCCGGGAGGATCACGGCCAGGGCGATGCCATAGATCGCCGAGAGGCAGCCGAACAGGACGCCCATCAGGGCGCCGATGGCGCTGTCTCCGCCGCCGAACAGGCCGGAGATCATCGATAGGATCCAGGTGGGGATCTGGTAGACGATCCCCGCCAGGGCCGGGATGAGACCCAGCATGAAATCCCCGCCCCAGTCATCCCACTCGGGCAGCGGCGTCTCCTGCCCCTCGAGCAGGTTGCGCAGGGTACGGAACATATAGCCCACGGCGATAAAGTTCACGATGGGCACGATGGTGACCACGCCGCCAATCGCGATCTTTTTGAGCCAGTCCTTGTCCTCGAACGGGTAGGTAAATGCCCTGCCGATGTCCATGGTGTTGTCGTCTCCTCTTGTGGCCGAACACACTGCGCCCGATCAGCGGTGCAAGCGCGCACGTGGCCGCCGGGTGCACCACGGCGCACGGCATCCGCGTCCCCGGTCTGAACGCGTCGTGAACAGGCTGGACTCTGCGGCTCTAGATCCCCGCGCCGGTCTCGACCGCCGGCGTACCCGGCTGCAGCTGGGCCATCAAGTGCGACTGCACCAGGTAGGCCCAGAAGGAGGTCCAGGCCGCACCGATGCCGCAGGCCACCGAGCCGATCACGCCGGCGACGATAAAGGCGACCGCGACCATCAGTACAGCGACCAGGTAGGTGCTGAACTGGTCCGTGACGATCCGCCAGATCTCTCCAAATCGGAAGAGGGAGCCGAACGAGTCGTGCTTGGCGTACTGCAAGAACAGGGCCGGCGTGATAAAGGCGACCAGGATGGACCACAGGATGCCGGGGCAGTAGCCGGCCCACATGCAGGCCTGCTCGTCAAACACGCCGGCAAACACCACGCCTAGCAGGATGGCGATGATCGCCGGCAGCGAGTAGATGAACGTGGCGATGGTGATCAGGAGCCCGCGTACAAAGTCGTCTCCCCAGTCATCCCACTCGGGGAGGGGCAGCGCCTGGCCATCACGGGCGTTGCGCAGGGCCCGGATGGCATAGCCCAGGGCCACAAAGTTCAGGATGGGGATCAACATGACGAGGCCGCCGATGGCTAGCTTTTTCAGCCAGTCCTCGTCGTCGAACATGTAGGTGTACGCTCTGCCGATGTCCATTTTCCTCTCCCTTTCTTCACGAGGCGTCAGACCGGTGGACGCGCCCGAGGGCGAGCGCCCATCCATGGATGCTAGGGACCCGGAATACGTTCAGATGGCGCCCGGCCCGTTACGGGATACGACGCGCTGCTATCGCTACACCGCCGAACCGGCCGCCGGCTGGCAGGGCAATGACCGCTTGCCACCGGCAGCCCATGCTCCACAATAGGGCCACTGTCTGCAGGGCACACTGCGCGGCATTATACAACAGCGTCCGCTCCGTTTTCAAGGTGTCAAGCGCCCAGCAGTCGCCGGATGATCGCCAGGGTGCCGGTTTCGCCGAGCGCCAGGACCAGCCCGCCCGCCCAGTAAGGTAACACCTCTGCCCATCGCCGGGCAACCCCCTCCCGGTGGAGCAGCAGGGCCAGCATGGCGCCGTTCACCAGGGCGAGTACCGTGGCCGTGGCCCCGGTGGCCAGCGTCGCCCACAGGGCGTACGGCGCGCCGGACCAGGCCAGGAGGAGCCCCCCCATCACCAGGGCTCCCGCGTAGAGGGCCGGCAGCGCCCAGGGCCCCCCGAGGGCGCTGCGCTCGTCCCGCTCGCGCCAGAGCGCATAGTGGTAGGTGGGATACAGCACCCCGGCCAGCGCGATCCCCAGCCCCAGCCCCGTGGCCAGCCGCAGGGTGTTGCTCGGTTCGTACAGGGGCGCGCGACCCAGGGCCAGTTGGGCAAAGGAGTTCAGCCCGTCCAGGCCCCACACGCCCACCAGCAGGCCCAGCAGCCCAAAGGTCCACGGCCCCGGCAGCCGGCTCCTGCGCCCGTGACCGATGGCCCACAGCACCAGCAGCCCCGTCAGCGCCCCGAGGAACGTCCCCGTGCAGCGCGCGCACAGGGGCAGGGGCTGCCCGCCAAAGTGCAGCGAGCGTTCAGGGATCTGGTGGCAGACGCCGCTGAGAAAGAACCAGATGATCTCCACGTTCCTCGCATCTCGTTAGCTCGTAGACTATACGCGCCGCCGCAAGCGGGGTTGCTCACTCCCCTGGCGAGTGGCCGGGCGTTTCCCTGCCGTCCTCGGTCCACTCCAGGAAGATGCGCGTCCCGAACCCCCCGCGCTCCTCCCTGCGCTCGGCCTGGATCCGGGCGACTTCCCCCTCGTCGATCCCCCACGCGGCCATCAGGGCGTCCAGCACCTCGCGGACGTCGCCGAGCTCCACGATGCGCTCCGCAGGAGCCGCCTCGGCGAGTTCGCGCACCTCCTCCAGCGCCTTGGCGAGGAGGGCGGGGACGTACTCGGTGTCCGTGAGCACCCGCGTCGCGCAGTCCTGCCCGGCGGCGCGGATGATCTCGGGGATGCGGTCTCGCACCAGCTTGTGGTGGACAATCCGGCCCATCGCGCCTCCTCGGCGGATCGCGGCGAGGGGATCGGTGGCTCGCCGCGCGCACCCGGATGGTACCCGGCAGGTCGCCAGGAGGCAACTGGCCCGTTCTACCTTCGGGCAGGGAGCCGCGTTCTCGTGCGGGCCGTACCGCCGCCCCCGGGGACCTTGGCCCGGCGGGCGCCTGGGCCTAGAATAGGGGGCAGAGGGAACCGCTCTGTGCACCCGTAGGATATGCCCCATGGACCTGTTCCGCCACGCCAGAAGAGAAGAGGCCGAGCGCACCGCGCCCCTGGCCGCCCGCATGCGCCCGCGCACCCTGGACGAGTTCGTCGGCCAGGACCACGTCCTGGGTCCCGGGCGGCTCCTGCGGCGCGCCATTCAGGCGGACCAACTCTCCTCCCTCATCCTCTGCGGCCCTCCGGGCACCGGCAAGACCACCCTGGCCATGGTGATCGCCAACACCACCCGCTCGCGGTTCGTCACCCTGAACGCCGT
>JAAZBQ010000388.1 GCA_012513725.1 Chloroflexota bacterium | reverse complement strand
CCAGGAGAGCGTACCCATGCCAAAGTGGCACTGCAGGTGCAGGAGAGTCTTGCCCTGCACGTCTCCCAGTTCCTCGCGCTCGACGGTGTGGAGCGAGGTATTGCCCCGGCGAAAGCCGTCCAGGTCATAGAAGGTTGACCGCTCGTGGATGCGGGTCCAGCGATTCCACAGGCCGCGGTTCGTCTCGATGGGGTCGTTTGGCATGGTGGTGTCTCCATCCAGGCGGGCGTGAGCGACAATAGACAAGTGCTGAAAACCGGCAGAACGGACCGGAACCGGTGATCTGCTCCAAACCCGAATGATCCCGTGAGCCCACTCTCAGCAGGCGACCCTGGGCCGTGGACCGGCGGCTCGCCTACCGGGGCCGCCGCCCGGTGTCCTCCTCCCTCGGGCCGGCGATGCGGGAGGCGCTGCGCGCGGCGGTGCCGGAAGGCACGGCGTCCTCGTAGGCAGCCCCATCCCGGGCGAGCATGAACAAGCGCTCCCGCCCGACCTTGCCCGCCTCATCGAGCGCTCCGCAGCGCCGCAGGGTATACGTGACGCGCTGCGCCAGGCGCCGCGGGATCCCGGCCTCGGCGGCGAGGGCACGGTTGGTGAACGGCCCGGCGAGGGTATCCGGCAGGAGGGCCAGGAGGTCCCTCCCGCAGCGGATCGTCCGGGTGTCGACGACGCGCAAGAGCCGCCGATCCACGACGCTCATCCCGCGCCGCCGCCAGGAGCCCCGCCCGTCCGGGCAGCGAACCTCCTCCTGCTCGATCAGGACGAGATCGAGGGAGAACCCCGGCGTCATGAAGAGGTCCGGCACGTAGACCAACTCGTGAAAGACCTCGAGGGGCGCCCCCCGCTTGGGCGAGCGGCGCCGGCCGAGGAGCTCGCCCGTCTCGGGCGCCACCCGCACGATCCACGTCCGCGCAGCGATCGGGTAGACGAGGCGCACCCGGTGAGACTCTAGGAGGGCGCGCAGCTTGTCGCGGATGGCGGAAAAGGTGCTCGTCTGCACCTCGACGAGTTCGTCCGCGCGCACCACATCGACCACATAGCCGTCGACCACCGCCTCGACGAGGTCGCCGGGCCCCGCATAGCGCTCCTTCAGCGCGCGATGCAGCGACGACTCGTTCAGGAGGCCGATGCCGTTCGACTCGCTGACGGGGGCCTCCTCGCTCTCAGGCACGCCGCGCCACCATCCGAACGAACCCCAGGTATCGCCCGCCGTCCGCCTCCAGTACCTCGGCGTCGGAGGGAAAGTGACCGGCGCCGCTGGCCTGCACGGCCTGGTCCCACCGCCGCCAGAGGTCGATGCCGCCCTCCAGGGTGTCGGCCACCTCCACCTCGACGAGGCCGGTGCGCGCCCAATGGTGGCGCCACCAGTCCGCGGTGTGGAGGCTCCAGCAATCGGGCCCCCAGAACACGCCGCCGGAGGCCTGCCGGCGCGCCAGGTGTTCCGGCACGGGCCCGTCGAACTCGCGCATCAGCCCCGGCACCACGATCCCGATACTCCCACCCTCGCGGACGAACCGGTGCAGGTAGGAGAGGTAGAGATCGTCAGTGCCAAAGTAGGCATAGGCGTCGACGCAGACGATGGCATCGAAAAAGCCCTCGGCAAAGGGCAGGGCGTGGGCCTCGGCGCGGAGGGGGTAGACCCGCTCGCCCAGCTCCTGGGCCTGGATACGCGCCCAGTTCTCCGTCGGCGGAATCCAGAGGTCCGCCGCCCAGACCTGCACACCAAACTCCCGGGCGAGAAAGATGCTGGAGAGCGCCTTGCCGCAGCCAAGATCCAGCACGCGCATCCCGCGGCGCAGATCCATGGCCTGCACGAGCCACTCGGTGAGCCAGAGGGCATTGGGGCCCATCTGGTTCTCGAGGATCCACTCGGCGTCATAGGTCGAGGCGCGCAGAAAGCGCGGATCGTGCAAGAGTTCCTGAGGATTGGTCATCGCGATAGCCCCCTGTCTCGGAGCGTCTGGCGCTCCTTGGAGTACTGCCGAAAACGCCGGCCCTGTTCGCGCCGCTTTTGCCGGGCGCGGCCATCCTGTCGTTCGGCCAGATATGCGAGTTCGCGCTCCATCTTGCGGTAGGAGTGCAGGCGCTCCGGCGCCAGCGTGCCCGCCTCGATCGCCTGGCGCACGGCGCAGCCAGGTTCCTGATCGTGGTGGCAGTCCGCGTACCGGCAGCCGGCGGCCAGGGCCTCGATGTCATCGAACGCGCCAGAGAGCCCCTCGTCGGTGGCCCACAGCTGCACGGCCCGCATCCCCGGATTGTCGATCAGCACCCCGCCCTGGGGCAAGAGCACCATCTCGCGGTGGGTGGTGGTGTGGCGTCCGCGGCTGTCATCCTGGCGCACGGCGCCGGTGGCCAGCAGGTCCTCGCCGAGGAGGCGGTTGATGAGCGTGGACTTGCCCACCCCCGAGGAGCCCAAGAGGGCCACCGTCTGCCCGCGTCGCAGGTAGGGCGCCAGGGCCTCGAGGCCCTGGCCCGTCTCGGCGCTCAGGGCGTGCACCGGCACGCCGGGCGCGACCGCTTCCACGGCGGCCAGGGGCGCAACGGGATCGCGCACCAGGTCCGCCTTGTTCATGACGATCACCGGATCGGCGCCGCTCTCCCAGGCGACCGTCAGATAGCGCTCGATGCGGCGCAGATCATAGTCATGATCCAGGCCGGTGACGAGAAAGACGGTGTCCACGTTGGCGACGACGACCTGCTCGACGGTCTCCTTGCCCGCTGCCATGCGCGAGAACTGGGTCCGTCGCGGGAGCACCGCCACGATGGCGGCCGGGTCGCCTGCGACGGCGGCCCGCCGCAAAGCCACCCAGTCTCCCACCACGGGATAGTCGTCGCGTTCCTCGGCATGGAAGCGGTAGGCGCCGGTGAGATGGGCTCCCAGCGAGCCCGATGCAGCAAACAGGGTATACTGGCCGCGATCCTCCCGGGCCACCCGGGCGGGCAGGCAGCCAGACGTAGCGTACTCGGCAAAACGGTCCTGAAAATGGGGTGTCCACCCCAAAGAAAGCAAATCCACTGCAGGATTCCTCCATGGGTTACCATCCGCTCCGATGGCTCACAGAGGAATCGCGGGTTCGGGGTCCGAACGGGGAGCGAACAGGAGAACGCGACTATCTCTGCGAGCCGAGACCAGTGGCCGACTCGGGGACCATCTCGACTTGTTCCATTTTCCGTCCTCCTTTATGCGGCGGAGCGCGGGCAATCACGCGGGCGACCTGCACGCCATTGTAGCACAACCGACTCCCCGCGTCTACGGTCAGTTCCGGCGCCAGACGATCACCGCCCGATTTGTGCCCCAGCCGCGCGAGGGCTACACTCGTCACACCGTCTGGAGGAGAGCAGGCAGAGCCATGGCCGAACGCACCGAAGGCAAACACCGCTACCGCGTCCTAGTCGCCGTGGGCAACCCGGAGCAGTGGGCTATCCTGCTGGCGGTGGCCGTGCCCCTGGCGCGCTGCCGGTCGGGCACGGTGCTCCCGGTCTGCGTGGGCCAGGATCCCGAGCCGCCCGACTGGCTGATCGTTCCCGAGGACCTGCAGGACGTCGTCGAGCCGCCGTTCTGCTTGGTGGGCGGCGACATCAGCACGCTGATCCTCGACCTGATCGACGAGGAGCAGGACTCCAACCCCTTTGACCTGATGCTCCTCCTCTGGCGCGGGCAGACCTCCCGCGGCCGCTACCTGCTGGGGCGCACGCTCGATCCCCTGATCCAGAACGCGCCCTGTGCCGTCGGCGTCATCCGCGCCGACGAGAGCCCCGCGGCGTTTGCGGAGCGGATGCGGAACCTCCAGCGGGTCCTGGTGCCCACTGCCGGCGGACCCAACGCCCCCGTGGCGCTGGACCTGGCCGCCGACCTCGGCCCGCAGGTGCAGGTCACCGCGCTGCGCATCGCCCACCGCCACCTCGGGCCCACCGCCGTGCGCGCCCAGTGGGAGATCCTCCGGGCCACGCTGGATCGGGTGACCGAGAGCAACCAGATCGCCCCTCGCGTCGAGCTGGCGGCCAGCGTCACCGAGGGCATCCTGGACCACGCTGCCGAGGACTATGACCTGATGCTCATCGGCGCCACGGGCGAGAGCCTGGTGGACCGGCTCCTGTTCGGCAACCTGCCGCAACAACTGGCGCTCCGCAGTCCGATCCCCGTGATGATCTACCGCCGCCAGGAGTCGCCGGCCACCACGGCGTGGCGTCGCGCGCGCTGGCGCGTGCTGCAACTGATGCCCCAGCTGACCGAAGACGAGCGGGTGACCGTGTACCGGCGGGTGCGCCGCTCGGCCCGGGCCAACCTCGACTATACCATCCTCATCACGCTGGGCGGGGCCATCGCGTCGCTCGGACTGCTGCTGGACAACCCCGCCATCGTCATCGGGGCCATGGCCATGTCGCCGGACATGGGGCCGCTCCTCGGCATCGCCCTGAGCGTGGTGCAGGGCGACCGCTGGATGCTGCGCACCGCGGTGCTATCGGCGATCCGCGGGGTGCTCCTGGCGCTGGGCATCAGCGTGGTGCTCGGACTGGTGGTCCCCAGCGACGGCCTCACGGCGGCCATGGAGGGAAACGTCAACCCCAACCTCCTCGATCTCGGCGTGGCCCTGGCGGCGGGGGCCGCGGCGGGGTACGCGTCGGCGCGGGGCATCCTGGCCAGCGCCCTGGCCGGCCTGGCCATTTCCGTCGCGCTCCTGCCACCGCTGAGCACCATCGGCCTGTCGATCGGGGCCGGCGAGCCCCAAGCGGCCCTGGGCGCCCTCTTGCTGTACGCCACCAACCTGGTCGCCATCGTGGCGATGGCGGCGCTCATGTACCTGTGGACAGGGTTCCATCCGGCGCCCGTGCGCCGCGAGCGGGTCACGTTCCGCGGGGGGCTCCTCGGCACCATCGCGCTCCTGGTGCTGATCACGGCCATCCTCGGCTTTTTGACCGCCGACCTCGTGCGCGCCAATGTCATCAACCGGGCCGTGCGCCTCGCGCTGAACGCCCAGGTGCCCCAGTTCGGCGAGGCCGTGCGGGTGTCGGACTGGCGGGCCGAATCGGACGAGGAGGGCATCCTGCACCTGTACGTCGAACTCGTGGCGGATCGCCAGTTGTCCTCGGCGGAGGCCACCGTCCTCCAGAGGCGCTTGGCGTTGGAGCTGGATCGGCCGGTGGCACTCTCCCTGAGCGTGCTGCCCACCTTTGAACTGGAACCCGTGGTGATCGAGACACCAGAAGGCGCCGAACCGGCGGCCGATTGACGGATGTGCGTATCGTACAGAACGGAAAGGCAGGCAACCGTGGGCATCTATGAGACCTTTGCCGTCACCTACACCCAGGGGCCCTACCCGCGGTTCAGCCTGCAGATGGCCGAGCTCCTGCCCTATGTGCTGACCCGGATGGGACACCGGCCGCGCACCATCCTCGACGTGGCCTGCGGCGAGGGCGCCTTTGCCGT
>JAAZBQ010000387.1 GCA_012513725.1 Chloroflexota bacterium | reverse complement strand
TGATCGTCACCGGCGCCAGCGACACGCCGGTCCAGATCATCATCCGCGACGACGAGGTGACCATCGCCCCGGCCGATGACCTGTGGGGCCTGGACGCCTATGACGCCCAGGACGCCGTGCGCGCCGCGGTGGACCCCTCGGTGCGCACGCTGACCATCGGTCCCGCCGGCGAGCGCCTGAGCCGCATCGCCACCATCCATACCGCCACCTCCTCGGCCGCCGGCCAGGGAGGCTTTGGCGCCGTGATGGGCGCCAAGCGCCTCAAGGCGATCTCGGTGCTGGGCTCGGGGGACGTCGTCATTGCCGAGGAGGATGCCTTCAACACCCTGGTGCGCCAGGTGGGCGCCGAGGTCCGCACCTATCGCCCCCTGCCCGACACCCGGCGGATGACCGAGCGCCTGCGGCAGACGTGCCCGGACGGCCGGGTGCGGCCCTATGCCTGCACCGCCGCCTGCCCCACCCCCTGCAACCTCTACTATTCGAACGTCCGCGGGGTGGCGATGCCCGACCGCGTCTGGGAGGGGCACTGGGCCTGCGTGGGGTCGCTCTTTCGGGGGATGGGCGAGCCGGGCGGGGTGTACGATTGGGGCCTCGGCGATGCCGCGGGCCTGGAGATGAACGTCCTCTCGAACCGCTATGGGCTGAACCAGTGGGAAATCATCATCGGCCTGGTGCCCTGGCTGGAACGCTGCGGATGGGCCGGGCTGATCTCCGAACTGAACGGAACGCCCATCGACTGGAGCTCGCCGACCTTCTGGGCCGAGTTCCTCCACGCCCTGGCGTACCGGGAGGGGCTGGGCGACGTCCTCGCCGAGGGCGGTGTGCGGGCCGCGGAGACCCTGGGGATGGGGCAGGAGTTCCTTCCCCACTCGTACACTGCCTGGGGCTATGCCGGCCACTGGGACGGCCACGGCAGCATGGCCAACCGCCTCGTGTTCCCCTTTTGGATCGTCTCCGCCCTCCAGTGGATGACCGACACCCGGGATCCCTATTCGTCGAGCCACGGCTATGTCCAGAACGTCATGCGCTGGGGGCCGTTGGGCGGGCCGCGCCAGCCCCAGAACCAGGGGCAGGCCATCACCTGGGACCAGATGCGCGGCATCTCGCAAAAGGTGTACGGTACGCCGGCCTCGCTGGATCCCCTGAGCGGCTACGAGGGCAAGGCGTTCCCAGCGTACTATCACGACGTGCGCTCGGTGCTAAAGGACTCGCTCCCCACCGACGATCAGGTCTTTCCCCTGATCTACTCGGTGACCAGCGAGGACCGCTTCTGCCGGATCGGTGACATTGACGGGCCCTCGGTCGACTATCACCTCTTCCGGCTGGGCACCGGCGTCGAGTGGGAGGAGGCCGAGTTCGAGCGCGCCGCGGCGCGGATCTATACCCTCGAGCGGGCACTCACCGTGCGCCACTGGGGGCGCGACCGGGCCATGGACGAGACGGCGCTCCCGCCGTTCGAACGGGAAGAGAACTGGGAGAACCCCGAGCTCGGCAGGAAACATGCGCTGGACCGCGAGGCCTTCGGCCCCGTGGCCGACGCGTACTACCG
>JAAZBQ010000386.1 GCA_012513725.1 Chloroflexota bacterium | reverse complement strand
TTGGGCTGGCTGTTCCGGCACATCTACTACCCGCTGGAGGCCACCCTGGGCGCGCTGCTGGCCTTTTTCGTCATCGGCGCGGCGTACCGGGCGTTCCGCATCCGTTCGGTGGAGGCCGCCATCCTGCTGGCGAGCACCCTCCTAACCCTCGTCGTGCAGTTGCCGGTGATCGGCACCCTGGTGCCCTACCTCGCCGCGTTGCGGGTGTGGCTGTATGCCGTGCCCGTCACCGCCGGGGTGCGGGGCATCCTGTTGGGCGTGGCCCTGGGCACCATCCTGACGTCGCTGCGGGTGCTGTTGGCGGTGGATATTCCCTATGCCACGGATTAGGAGCCACCCAGCATGATCGTGTGCCCCCGTTGCCAGCACCACAACCCGGAGAGCGCCGGCCGCTGCGAGGCGTGCGGCGGCTCGCTGGCGCAGGCCGTCTACCGCGTCTGCCCGAACTGCCAGGCGCTGAACCCCGTGCGGCACGCCTACTGCCACCGCTGCTTTTCGCTCCTGGACGCCTCGTTACAGGCCGAGCTGGAGCGCACGCCGCCGCCGCGTCCGGCGGCCCCCCGGCCGGCGCGGCGTCCGGCCGGCCACACCAGTGCCCGGCCAGCCGTCCCGCCGCGCCCGATCGGCCAGGAGGACCAGCCGGCGTCCACGCCCCCACCGGCGCAGCCGCCCGTGGAGGAGCCGCAGGCCCAAGAGCCGACGGGCGAGCCATCAACGCCCGCTGCGCCGCAAGTGCCCTTTGCCGAGCACGATCCGCTGTCCGACCTGGCGGACGCCCTGCCACTGGAACCCAGCGTCGCCGCGCCCCAGCGCGCGGCCCCGCTGCCCCTCGCCGTACCGACGGACACCGAGCGGCGGGCGGCGGATCTCTTTTACCAGATCGCCGCCGAGCGGGCGCCCCTGGCGGAGAACGCCGTGGAGGTGGAGCCCCGCAGGGCACCGCGCCCGAGCCGCTGGGGGCGGCGCATCCTGTACCTCCTGGTGCTCGTGGCGGCCCTCGTACCGCGCTTCACCGGGGGCCTGTCGGCCGGGCTCGTCGCGCCCCGGCCTGGGGTGCTGGCGTTTGTGGCAGCCCTCGATGCGCTCCCCACCGGGCGCCCCGTGCTCCTGTCCTTTGATTACTCCCCGACCTTTGCCGGCGAGATGGATCCCCTGGCCGAGGCGCTGACCGATCGCCTGGCCGAGCGCTCGGTGCCGATGCTGATCATGAGCACCAACCCGGCGGGCCTGGGGCTGGCCGAGGGCGTCCTGTCATCGGTGGAGGAGGGGCGCGGCCTCGAGTACGGTACGGATTATGTCCTGTTGGGCTTTTTGCCCGGGGAGGCGGCCGGGCTGGCCACGCTCTCGGGGACGTGGAGCGGGGTGTTTCCCCAGGATGCGGTCCAGGGGCGGCCGCCGGCAGAGTACCCGCTCGTCGAGGGGATCGGCGGACCAGGGGATGTAGAGGAGGTGTTCGTCTTCGCCGACGACGCGCTGGTCGCGCGGCGTTGGGTAGAGCAGGTGCAGTCGCGCCTGGGCCTGCGCCTCCACGCGCTGACCCCCGCCCGGCTAGAGGCGGCCCTGATGCCCTACCACGAGGCCGGCCAGCTGAGCAGCCTGA
>JAAZBQ010000385.1 GCA_012513725.1 Chloroflexota bacterium | reverse complement strand
GCGCACCAGGGTGCCGAGTGCGGCGGCCGCGACGGTGTGGATGTCGACGTCGAAACGCGCCAGCAGGCCTACGTCCCCATTCGTCCCCATCGCCTCGTTCTCCAATCGTTACGTCGAGTTCTCGCGTCTCGCCACCCCGCAGCACGCGGATGGTGGTGGCCGTGCCCACGCGGTCCGATGTCAGCGCGGCGAGCAGATCGTCCACGCCGGTGATCGGGGCGCCGCCCAGGGTGATGATGGTGTCGCCCATCAGCAGTCCACCGGCCTCCGCGGGGCTGTCCGGCTCCACGGAGATGACCAGCAGGCCACTCTCCTGGCCGACGGCCTCGGCCACGCTCTCGGGCAGCGGGGCGCCCTGGCTGCGGACGCCCAGCCAGCCACGACGGATGTACCCGTGCGCGGCGAGGGCCGTGGCGACGCGCTCCACCGTGTCGGCGGGCACGGTCACGTTCAGACCACGCACCAGCGCGCTGCTGTTCACGCCAACGACGCGGCCGGTCGAGTTGATCAGCGGCCCACCGGAGAACCCGGGATACATGACGATATCGGGCTGCACGTAGCGCTCGATGTCGCCTCCACCCGGCGTGCGCCAGGAACCGCCCAGGGCGCTGATGACGCCCATGGTGGCCTGGATGCCTTCGCCAGGGCGCCCAAGGGCCAGAGCCAGATGCCCAACCCGGACGTCCTCGGCGGCCGCGCGCGACGCGGGGTCCGGGAGCGAAGCCTCGACCCGCAACACGGCGAGGTCGGTCGTCGCGTCCCTGCCGATCAGGCTGGCCTCGACGACCTGCCCATCGGCCAGGCCGACCGAGATCTGGTCGTCCCGCTCGATCACGTGGTGCGCGGTCACGATCGTGCCATCGGCTCCCCACACGACGCCGCTGGCGGCCAGCCGTCCACGGGCCTCGACGCGCACCACAAAGCGCGCTGCGTCCTCGACCAGCGCCGCGAGGGCGTCGGAAAACGCCTGCAACGTCGTCTTGCTTTCCACTTTTTCTTCCTCTCTTCTCCACCAATCTCCTGATTCTGTGTTCCTTTCTTGACAAACCTGTACGTGCTCCTTTCCTTGATAAGGTTCCGTTCTACATGTATATAATACCATAGGAGCAGCGGCGGCGAATCAGAAGAACGGGGAGGAGGTACCTGGAAGAATGGGTAGTTGATGTGGGTATGTGGGGCGGGGAACACGAATCCCACGAAGCCCGGACGAATGACACGAAGCGGTTATCCCGAACTAGGACACTGCGCGGCCCGTGCCGCTTATCAGTTTAGTACGAGTAACCCACGTTCTTGCCCAGTGATTCGTCCGTGATTCGTGGGATTCGTGATGGGTGCAGGTCGCACCCTAGGAGCCGCCCGCCCTAGAGCACCAGGAGGCCCAGGCGGGTGGCGCGGGTCACGGCCTCGGTGCGGCTCTGGGCGCCGAGTTTGCCCATCAGGGCGCTGAGGTGGAACTTGACCGTGTGCTCGCTGATGTCGAGGTGCTGGGCGATGGCGCGGTTGGTCAATCCCTCGGCGAGGAGGTCCAGCACCTCGATCTCGCGGGGCGTGAGCTCCTCGGTGAGGGGCTCCAGTCCCGCGCGATCGGCGGGGCGCAGAGAGGGCAACGCAAGGCCGGCGTCGACCACCGTCAACCCTTCGGCGACCGCACGGAGGGCGGCGTACAACCGCTCGGCTGGCGCCTCGTGTAGGAGGACGCCCGCCGAGCCCGCGATCAGGAGGGTGGCGGCGTCCTGCTCATCGCGGACCAGCGCTACGATGGGGGCCTCCACGTCGGGGATCTCGGCCAGCAGTTCGGCGTCGCCGGTCGCGTCGGCGGCCTCCCAGCCGAGATCCCACACCACGACGTCCGGCCGGTGAATGGCCGCGCCGCGTGCCAGACCTTCCCGCGGCGTGCCCTCGGCGAGCACCCGGAAACCCGCGGCCTGCAGCAGCGCGCTGAGGCCGGCGCGGGATAGGGGCTCACGCGAAATCACCAGGAGCGAAAGGTCGTCCATCCGCTCAGTGCTCGTGTTCGTGCGCATGCTCGTGCCGGTGGAGATTGGCGAGCGCGGCGGCGACGACCTCGGGCATGGCGGGATGGATGCGCATGGCAACCGCCAGAGCGCCGGCCTCCTCACCTCGAGCCATCACGTTCACTACCTCCTGGATCAGCGTGGACGCCTCGGGGCCGATGATGTGGCATCCCAGGATGCGCTCGGT
>JAAZBQ010000384.1 GCA_012513725.1 Chloroflexota bacterium | reverse complement strand
GGCATTGGCGATGCAGATCGCTTTGCCAACCGCCTGCCGGCGGGGCTGTGGGAGTTCCCGGCCAGCACGGTTCGGCTGGCCGGCCGGAACTGGCCGGTGGCCGGAGGGGGGTACTTTCGCCTGCTGCCCCTCTCCATCACCCGCCGTGCGATCCGGCACCTGAACGCCGAGGGCCACCCGGCCGTCGTCTACCTCCATCCCTGGGAGTTCGACCCGGAACAGCCGCGGGTGGTCGGCGCCTCCTCGCTATCGCGCTTTCGCCACTATGTGAACCTCGAGAGGACCGAAGCCCGGCTGCGGGCGCTGTTGCAGGAAGACCGCTTCGGGCCGATTCGCCAGGCGTTTCACGACTGCCTGGCGGCGGCGCCCCTGGGTGCCCGGAGCGTGCCAGAGCCCGCACAGGGCGAGCGGGCGCTGGAAGCCGGTAGGTAGCCCCTAACGGCGAGGGCGCCCTTTTCCCCCGCGGCCGTACTGCCTCGTCTGGCGTGGCGGTGACCCCGGGCACTGTGGTTATCGATAGGCATTCGTTGTTGGTGAATCGTACTAGGCCGGCCGGATGGTGCGGTCCGCGACGCGCTGCTGCCTTGCTGCAGCAGCCCCCATCGCTCTCCAGTCCTCTCTTGCAGCCCCCTCAGGCACTTGCGGGCGCCCGGCGGTGCGGCGTGTGGGTAGGTAGCCATGCAGCAGGGCACTCTTTCCGAGGGCGCCTCCGGTGGGTTTCCTCGCGCCGGCGTCGGCTCCCATAGAGTAGCGCCGCGCGCGACGCAGTGTCTTCTGGCCATTGCGCTGGTTCTCGGGCACCTGCTCTCCCCGGGCGGGACCCTGGCCCAGGGCGAGCAGGGGTTCGTCCGCGTGGAGCGGACCCTCGACAGCGGCGACATGGGCCTGGAGCGCCCCGTTGGCCTGGCGTACGCGCAGGGGCCGGATCGGCTGTACGTTGTGGAGGCCCCCGGCGAGACGCCGGTGGACGTCGTCGCGGTGACCGCCCAGGAGGAGCGCATCGAGTCGGTCCGCGTCGCCGTATCGCAGATGGACCCCCTCAACGTGGCGTATGACCCCGTGGGCGAACGCCTCCTCCTGCTGGACTCCGCCAGCGACGAGATCGTCGCCGTGGCGGTGGCGGAAGACGGAACGCTGCAGCCAGACCCGGCCAGCGCCGCCCGCTACCCCATCGGCGCCCTCGACCTCCGGGAGCCCCGTGGGATGGCAGTGGACCCCCGGGACGGCGCCCTCTACATCCTGGACGCCGCCCTCTCCGACGTGGTGCGCCTGGCGCCCGGCGCCGGGGGCGACCTCGATGCCGCGTCCGCCGTGGACGCCGGGCGCGTTTCGCGGGTGGATCTCTCCTCGGCCGGCCTGTACGACCTGCGCGGCCTGGCCATGCACCCGACCACCGGCCACCTGTTCACGCTGGCGGCCGGCGGGCAACGGCTCTTCGAGTTCCTGCCGACGGGCGACGAGGTGGCCATCCTCCCGCTCCCTGTCGGCGAGTTCCTCGCGCCCCAGGGGCTCGTGTTCGGGCGCAGCGGAGACCTCACCGACGCGCCCGAGACCATGAACCTCTACGTGGCCGACGCCGGGCTTCCGGACGCCCGCGGCGCACGCGGCCGGATCGTCGAGGTGTTGTTGGCCATCATCCACGTTCCCGAAGAGGCGCCGACCATCCAGGACGGCATCGACCGGGCCCGCGACGGCGACCTCGTCCTCGTCGGCCCCGGCACGTACCAGGAGAACCTCACCCTGCAGGATACGACCATCACCCTCGCCTCGCGATTCTTTACCACCCGAGATGCGGCGCTCATCGAGCAAACGGTCATCGACGGCGCCAAGGACACGGTCATCACCGTGGAGCCGTCGGTGGGGCCGGATACCGCGATCGTCGGGCTGACCATCCAGAATGGCAAGGACGGCATCAGCGCCGATGCGACGCTCCACATCCTGCACAACCGCATCGTGGGCAACAAGGACGGCATCGACTATGAATCGGGCGGGGGCACCTGCCGCTGGAACGTGTTCGAGGGCAATCGCGACGACGCCATCGACCTCGACGGGCCGACCGCCGCCCTCATCGAGGACAACGTCATCCGTAACAGCCGCGACGACGGCATCGAGATCCGGCTGCACCGCTACAGCGGGCCGACGCTCGAGATCACCATTCGCCGCAACACCATCACGGGGAGCGGCGAGGACGGGATCCAGATCATCGACTACCGCGATCTCTCCGACCGCGTGATCCGCATCGAGCGCAACGTGATCGCCGACAGCGTCGACGCCGGCATCGGCATGATGGATGACGGCGTGACCACGGAGGATTTCCGGGGGGCGCCGATCCCGGAGCGCATCTACCTGCTCAACAACACCTTGCTGAACAACGGCCACGGCGTGACGGGCGGCAGCAACTTGATCGCCGTCAACAACATCCTGGTGGGCTCGGAACTGGCCCTCAAGAACGTGCGCGGCGACTCGATCGTGGCCCACAACCTCTTCTGGGGCAACGGCACGAACTACCAGAACGCCAACGTGGCGGCGACGAGCGCGATCGTCGCGGATCCCCTGCTGGACGATGACGGGCGGCTGCGGCCGGGAAGTCCGGCCATCGACCGCGGCGTCGCATCGTTCACGTGGAAGGGAGAAGCGGTACTGGATTACTCCCCCGCTGATTATTGGGGAAAGGCGCCCGATCTCGGTGCGCTGGAGGCCCATCCGCTGTTGTCGTTGCTTCATGTGGACTAGACGGAGAACGCGATGACGCTGCAAACCAGAACCGGCGGACTGAGGGTGGCAGTGGCGATGGTAGTGGTCCTGGTAGCGGGGGCGCTGTTGGGGCAGGGGGCGTCGGGGGCGCAGGCCCAGGCGGGGCGGGGGCACCTGAAGCGGGTGCAGGCGCTGGGGGCAGAGGACACCGGGGTGGCCCATCCGGTGGGGCTGGCGTACT
>JAAZBQ010000383.1 GCA_012513725.1 Chloroflexota bacterium | reverse complement strand
TGCATCCTGCCTCTCATCCAGCGACGCATCCCGGGAACGAGGCTCGTGGTGGTGGGCAAGTCGCCACCGGAGAGCATCCGTCGGTTGGCCAGCCGCTCAGACGTCGTCGTCACGGGAAGCGTGCCCGACGTGCAGCCATACTATGCCGCCAGCGCGGTAAGCGTGGTCCCCCTGCGGGCGGGCAGCGGAACCCGCCTCAAGATCCTGGAGGCCATGGCGCTCGGGCGGCCCGTCGTCTCCACGCCGGTGGGATCCGAAGGCCTCGAGGTGGTGGATGGCCAGCACCTCCTGCTGGCCGATGAGCCCGAGGCCTTTGCAGATCGGGTCGTCGCCCTCCTGGAGGGCTCTGCCCTGTGCGCCGATATCACTGCACGGGCACGTTCGCTCGTGGAGGAGCGGTATTCGTGGCCGGTTCTGGGGGAGCGACTGATGGCGGTCTATGACGGACTGCTCTGAGCCCGGGGACGCATGTGCCGGATCGCCGGTATCGTCGGCGCGTCCGCAACGCACGGCACCGACTGATGGACCGAAAGGAGAGCGTTCGGTGATCATCTCCTTCATATCGTGGGCACGCTACCAGCGGCGGACCGCCAGGATCGCCGAGCAGCTCGGCGCGACGGCGCACTTCATCCGCTGTGGCAGGGGAGGCCGGCCCCTCACTGCCCCCAAGCGCTATTACCAGCAGGCGCGCAAGACGTGGGCTGCGCTGCGCCAGGATCGGCCGGACGTGATCCTCGTCCAGAACCCGCCGTTGCCGCTCGTTCTCCTCGCCGACGTGTACTGCCGGCTGCGCGGAGCCCGGTACATCATCGATTCGCACACTGGCGCATTTGTCTCCAGCCCCTGGCGGCAGTTCCTGTGGTTGCACCGCCTCCTGTCGCGCCGCGCACTGACCACACTGGTGCACAACTGGGCGCAGGGAGACGTGGTCAAGACCTGGGGATGCCCCTGGATGGAGCTGATCGGCTGCCCGCTATCGCTGCCGCCACCCGAGCCCGTGTCGCTCGAGGGCGCCTTTCGCGTTCTGGTGGCCAGTAGCTTTGATGCGGACGAGCCCGTCCGCGACGTGATCGCTGCCGCACGGCTAACGCCGCGGGTGCACTACTATGTCACCGGCGACCCTAGCCGGCTCGACCCGCGAGTGCTCGGCGATCTGCCGCCCAACTGCCATTTCACGGGGTACCTCTCCTACGACGACTATATGCGTCACATGCAGTCGGTGGATGCCGTGATGGCACTTACCACCCGCGATGGGACGTTGCTGCAGGCTGCCTGGGAAGGGATAGCACTCGGCCGGCCACTCATCCTGTCGGACTGGCCGGTCCTGCGCAGCTACTTTTATGCGGGAACAGTGCACACCGCGAACCGGGCAGCCAGCATCGCTCAGGCGGTGCAGATCGCAGAGGCCGATCTGCCGAACCTCCGGCAGGGCATCGCCGACCTGCAGGAGGAGTTGGAGGCGACCTGGCGGAAGCAGTTCGCCGACCTCCAGCGCCAGATCAGCGCAGCGGCCAAGAGCACGGCGGCAGACCGCCCGTGGAAGCGGGCGCCTGGAACGGGCTGAGAGGGCTCTGCTGGAGATCGATGGAGTGTTATCGGTCGCCCGACGAGACGAGCGGTGCCTGGAGCCGTGCCCCTCCTGCTGGGTCGCATCCAGCGGGAGACCGGCGGAGAGCAACCCGAGCAACCGGGGAGGAAGCGATGCAGGGGGCCAACGGACGGCGAGCACTGATTGTGGTCGAGAACTCGTACGGCCCGCGCGACACGCGCGTGTGGTCTGAAGCACAGACGCTCCGGGAGGGCGGCTGGGAGGTCGTCGTCGTCTGCCCTGCCTTTCAGGACGGGTCCGGCGGCACGGGCCATGACGGGGCCTGGCCAAGGCCGGAAGAGATCGAGGGGGTCACCGTCCACACGTTTCCGCTGACTCCCGCCGAGCGCGGGATCAGGGGATACGTCGCCGAGTACGCGACGGCCCTCTGGCGCGTGGCTGCATGCGTGCGAAAGGTGTGGCGCGAACGGCCGTTCTCGGTCATCCAGTTCTGCAACCCTCCCGACATCTTCTTTCCCATCGCCCTAGCATACAAGGCGCGCGGGGCGTCGGCGGTCTTTGACCATCATGACCTGTTCCCGGAGGTTGTGCGGGGGCGCTTTGGCGGACTGGTTGGCACTGTCCTCTACAGGCTAGCGGCGCTGGCCGAACGACTGACCTTCAGGAGCACGGACGTGGTGCTATCGACGAACGCATCATATCGAGCCATCGCCATATCGCGCGGCATGGTGCCCACCGAACGGGTCTTTGTCGTGCGCAACGGCCCCCGTGCCGAAATGCTCGCCCCCACAGACCCTGTACCGAGCCTAAAGCGCGGCTTTCGGTACATGGCCTGCTATGTCGGCCTGATGAGCCAGCAAGACGGCGTCCTGGAAATGGCCGACATGGTGCGCCACGTCGTCCGCGAACGCGGGCGCCAGGACATCCTTTTTGCGCTGCTGGGCGATGGAGCGGTGCGCCAGGAGACCCTCGACAGGATCCACGACTGGGATCTGGACGAGTACGTCATAGCCCCCGGCATGGTTCGCGATCGGCTGCTCCTCCGACAGTACATCTGCACGTCGGACGTATGTCTATCTCCAGAGACATCGAGTGCGCTGAACGACCGTTCGACGTTCATCAAGGTCGGCGAGTACATGGCGATGGGCAAACCGATCCTGGCGTATGAGCTTCCCGAGACCCGCTACACGGCACAGGGCGCCGCATACTATGTGAACTCTGGCACCCCCGAGGCCTACGCTGATGCGCTCCTCGATCTCTTGGCGGACCCGGCCCGTCGCGAAGAGATGGGCCGCCAGGGAAGAGAGCGGATGCTCCGCGAGTTGGCGTGGGAGCACCAGAAACCGAGCCTGCTGGAGGCGTATCAGCTGGCACTGGCCCGATCTCGAGCATCCAGGCGGCGCTACTCGGCCGCGTGAGGAGGCGCGCAGCGTCGCCCCGGTAGCAGCGCTAGAGCACACGCATCTCGCGTCCGCAGTCGGACAACAGGAGTCAGGAGTGAGGGGATGCGCGACGAGTGGGCGATACGGCGAGAACCGCCGGTCGGCTGCGCAGGCCGCCCCCCGCAAAGGAGGTCGAACACCGCCAGGCGTACGCGGACACCGCAGACGGCCCAGGCCCTGCCACCCAGACGGGCAGGAGCCTAGCGGCCGGAGCAGTACGGAGGAGGTATATGAGGCACACGACACCAGGAGTGCTCTATCTCGAGCCATCCGATCCCCGGTGGGAGGCGATGCTGGAGCACCCACGAGCCACGACGTTCCACCACCCGGCATGGCTGCATCTCCTCCGCTCCACCTATGGATACCGGGTGTTCATCGCAGCCGTTTCCGATGGCGCGGGAGGCGTCGCGGCCGGGCTGCCCATCGCCGAGGTCAGCAGCGTCCTGACCGGAAAGCGCTGGGTCGCGCTGCCCTTCTCGGATCACTGTTGCCCGCTGGCCGAGGATGAGGCCGCGCTGGCCACGCTCGTAGATGGGCTGGCGGCCGCCTACGCGGATGGCGCCATCCCCAGGCTCATGGTTCGCTCTCACCTGTCGCATGAGGCGCTGCAGCCCGAGTCGACCTGTGTTCTGCACACCCTGCCGCTCGCTGGCGATGAACGAGCGGTGTGGAAAGGGATGCACTCTATGCATCGGCAGAACACGCGGTATGCGGAGAAACATGGTGTGCAGGTCTTTGAGCGCGACGACCTGCCCGCCCTGCGGGCCTTTTATCGCCTGCAGACTCTTACAAGGCACCGGCAAGGGGTGCCGGTGCAGCCATGGAGGTTTTTTGCTCGACTGGGCAGCCTGCTGGAGGAGGGACTGGGCTTCGTTCTGCTGGCCGTCCACGACGACGACTTGTGCGCAGCGGGAGTGTTCCTGCACTGGAGGCAGACGCTGATGTTCAAATATGCCGCCTCGGATCCCGCTCAGTTGGGGCTGCGTCCCAACAACCTGCTCTATGCCCAGGCCATACACTGGTCGTGCGAGCACGGCGTCAGACAGATCGATCTGGGCAAGACGGAAATAGATAACGAGGGATTACGGACGTTCAAGAAGCGCTGGGGGGCCGACGAGACGCCCCTGGTCTACTCGCGTCTCGGGGGGCGCAGCTCGCCGGAACAGCCGGGAGCCAGGCTATCTCGGGTGATGCAGTGGACCATTCGCCATGCACCATCCTGGGTCTGCCGGGCCAGTGGCGAGATCCTATACAGGCACTTTGCATGAGCGCGAACCTTTGGGCTGCCAACTCTCCGCAGGCCTTTTGGCAGCTGGATGCATCGATCGATGAGGAGACCTGGGGACTGGCAATCGCGCGCGCGGCCCCCGTGCTCGGTCTGCCATGCGAACCCCAGGACGTCGGGGATCTCTTGCAGATGACTCTCGGCGAGGGGCAATTCGGCCCCCGCCACTTTGCCCTGCCCGCCGCCAAACGGCTGTACTACCGGTTCAAACCGGTGCTGCCGCGCTGCAGCACGAACATCGTGCGCAGGGTGTACGGCCGCGCTCAGGTGCGCCTGTCGCGGCTCGAGTGGCCATGTGAGAACCGCTATCCGCTGTTCCTGCTGGGCGTCATCCGCGAGCTACTGGAGCAAACCGGGCTCCACGAGCTGCGTTACCGTCACTTCTGGCCGGGTGGAGCCGAGTTTGCCCTGGTGCTGACCCATGATGTCGAGACCGCCGCCGGGATGCAGTACGTTCGAGCGGTAGCGGACCTCGACGAGTCCTATGGGTTCCGTTCATCCTTCAACCTGGTGACCGAGAGCTACCCGCTCGACCGCCACCTGCTTCAGGATCTGGAGCACCGGGGATTCGAGGTCGGCGTCCACGGCATCAAGCACGACGGCAGGCTGTTCCTGTCGCCTCAGGTGTTCGCGCAGCGCGCCGAGCGGATCAACGAGTGGCTGGCCGAGCTCGGAGCGGTGGGCTTTCGCGCGCCGTTTACCATGCGCCACCCCGAGTGGATGCAGGCTCTGCGCATCGAGTACGACTCCTCGTTCTTTGACACGGATCCCTACCAGCCCGTGTCGGGTGGCACGATGTGCCTCTGGCCGTTCTTCCTTGGCCACTTTGTCGAACTGCCGTACACGCTCTCCCAAGACTGTGTCTTGGTGCGGCTCCGGCGTGAGACGACCCCCGAGACGTGGCTCCGCAAGGTGGACATGCTCTCCCGCTACGGCGGCATGGCGCTGGTGAACTCACACCCCGACTATCTCTGCTCTCCCGCGTGCCGGCGCGTGTACGAGGAGTTCCTGAGGGAGATGGCGGAGCGTGTCGGCTGTTGGCATGCCCTGCCACGCGACGTCGCCCGGTGGTGGAAGCAGCGGGCTAGCGGCCAAGGCAACGATGCCACCTGGGGCACGCTGGCCATCGGCCATGATGGCGAGATTCTACTGGACAGGAATCCGGCATGCCCGCTGCGCTTCGCCGGACCGCCTGTGGCGGACGAGGCGAAGGAGATGGAGGAGCCGCCATCCGGGTCGGGGCCTAGATCCTCCGCCGTCGTGTCCAGCGAGTAGCCCCACCCAGCGCGGCGATGGCCAGCCCCGGAAGCGGCAAGCACGCCGCCGGCCGACCTTCCGATGGTGCAGGCGTGGTGCGTGGGGCATCGTTTGCCCGCACCATCGGAAGGTAGATCGCGGTGGGCGAGGGCCTCTGCGTGGGCGGTTCCACGGCGGCGTGCTCGTACTCGTATGCCCCGATGTCAGGTCGGGCGCCCTGTGGTCGCGGCCGCCCCTCGAGGTCCTCCGTCACACCTGGCACCGGATCGGCGCGATCGATGCAGGGCGAGCCCGTCCGCAGGTGCATGTCGCCCGCCATGGGGTCGATCAACCCGGGATCCTCGCCCCAGAGATCGTCCGGCCACGGGGTTCCCACTGGACGCTGACCACTCGAGAGGTACGTAGCGTTGTTGCCCACTTGCGCGGTCTGGCGGGTGTTCCCATCGTGGACCACCACATAGGGTACTGCGCCCACGTCGTAAAAGACGTTGTTCTTGACCGTAGCGGCCGGACACCGGCTCAGGGAAACCCCAAGAGGGTGCCACGCGGACTCGAAGGAGAGAAGTCCGCGGAATGAGTTGTGCACGATGGTCAGGCCTTCGCAGTCAAACGCATTGACCATCCGAAAAGCCTCGATGACGTTGTTGCGGATGGTGATACCGGTCACCGCTTCGGCGCCCGCCTGGATCATGAACCCCTGCCCGCCCTCATCCTCGGCCTGGCTGACGAGGACGCTGCAGACGTTCTGCTCGAACACGATGTCGGATGCCGGGCCCCAAGTCTGAAAGCAATCGATGTGCGGATCGGCGTTCTCCGGGTCCTCGAACGTGATGTCGTGGATGTGGTTGGCGCGGACGACATGGCCGGAGCCAAAGAACCGGATGCCGTCCGCGTCGGCTCCCAGGGGTGGGGTTGCCCAGTGGGGGTGGTACTGGATGGTGCCCCAGATGTCGTTTCCCTCGACGACGTGGTCTTGCCCGGCGATCTGCACGCCCACCATGCCGTTGCGCTCCAGGCGGTTGTGGCGAACAGCGCAACCGCTAGGGGTGCGGCCATCGTTGGGCGCATCCCATATGACAATGCCCCCGGCAGGCGCATAGTAGACGTGGTTGAACTCCACCTGCACCCCGCTTCCCTCGGCAAAGACGCCCCACCCGTCGCGCCAATGCGCATCGCTGTCGGCGATGACGAAACCGCGGATGGCGATGTGGTCGGCGAGCACGGTAAAGCCCTTGAGGCGAGCGCCCCCGGCCGATCGGAAGGTGATCGGCGCCTCGGGCCTGCCCGAGCGCGTGACGTAGACGCGCTCGTCATAGTCGCCCTGCAGCACCACGCAGTTATCGCCGGCCTCGAGGGTATCTGCGGCATGTTGGACCGTGCGCCACGGCTGCGCCATCGATCCGGGGTTGCGATCGCTGCCACGCGCTGAGACATAGTACGTCGCGCCGGCCGCAGCGGCGCCGCTCGCTGCCGGCAGAAGGAGCCGGACTAGAGCCAGAAGCACGAGCGCGAGTCTTGTCACTGGCACCAACCTTTCAGGCGATAGTGCTGTGACGGGGGAACGACGGAGCAGTAACGCTACTGGGGCGGACACGGCCTATGAGCGAGTCGGTGCGCAAAGAGGGGATGATGCGGGAACTAGTATAGCCACACGGCCATTGCTCTGCAAAGCGGATCG
>JAAZBQ010000039.1 GCA_012513725.1 Chloroflexota bacterium | reverse complement strand
GGCCGAGGACATCGAGGTGCGCCGACGGGCGCTGGAAGCCATCGCCTACGTCAACGAGGACTGGGTGCGCGGCATGATCGACCGCGCCTATGAGCACGAGGACGAGCGGATGCGCGTGAGCGCCCTGTTCGCCATGGGCCGCAACGCCGATGTCTTTTGGACGGAGACGGTGCTGGCCGAGCTGGATAACGACGCCGCGGCCATCCGCTTTGAGGCGGCCCGGGCCTCTGGGGAGATGCAACTGCGCCGCGCCGTCCAGCGTCTCATCGGTATGGTGGAGGACCCCGACGCCGAGGTTCAGGAGATGGCCATCTGGGCGCTCGGGCAGATCGGGGGCAAGCGCGCCCGGGCCGCCCTCGAACACTATGCGTCGAGCGAGGACGAGGCGCGGAGCGACGCGGCCACCGCGGCCCTCGGCGAGATCGAGTTCGCCAGCCGCCCGTTCGAGTTGCTGGCCGTCGACCCCGCGCAAGAGACGCTCGGCGAGTTCCGCCTGGCCGACGAGGACCTTGATGACGAGGGCCTCGATGAGGAAGAGGACGAGGACGACACCTACTGGCGCGACGACGCCCTGGACCTGACCTAGCCGCGGAGCACCAAGAAGATGGCAGCCGACAAGGCGTTCGAGGCGGTCGTTCACGGCCGCGTCCAGGGGGTGGGCTTTCGCGCCCACACCCAGGACCGGGCGCTGGCGCTGGGGCTGGTCGGCCACGTGGCCAACCGCTGGGACGGCGCCGTGGAGGTCTATGCCGAAGGGTCCGAGGACGCCCTGCGGCAGCTCCTCGCTTGGCTGCACCGGGGACCGACCTTTGCACGGGTCGACCGCGTCGAGGTGCACTGGGTGGCGCCCGGCGGCGCCGAGGGGCGCTTTGCGGCGCATTAGGGGCGTCCAGCGCCGGGTCCGACGCCCCATTCTGTGGCCCGAGCAACCGACCTTCGTGATACGCGTGTGAGGATCTAGAGACGATGACCCAGAACCGGGAGCGGGTGGCCTGGATCGTCCTGTGGCTGGCCTTTATCTCCTGCTGTCTCCTGGTCGTGGCGGTGCCCGTGGGGGCGCGGGCCTACGTCCGGGGCGCCGAGCGCCGGCAGCGGGCCCGGGTCGAGTCGGTGGCCGGCACCGTGGTGGTGGAGCCGGCCGTCGGCAGCGGCGCCGTGCCGTTGGGCAAGGACAGCACGATGGAGATCTCCGAGGGGACGGTGGTCCGCGTCGACGAAACCTCCGAGGCGGTGATCACCTTCTTTGATTTCAGCAACGTGCACCTCGCCCCGGGCACCACGGTGCGGGTGGATCGCCTGCGCTCGCCCCGCTACCACTGGGGCGTGGGGCCCGCCGCCATCCACCTGAACCTGGTGAGCGGGCGCGTGCGCATCGGTACGGCGCTGGCCCTGGAGAGCCCGCTGGAGTTCCGGGTGGCCACGATGCACGGGGAGGCGGCCCTGGGGGCGGATGGCTCCTACGTCCTGGAGGCCACCAACCAGCGCTCGGACATCACCGCGAACCGCGGCCGGGCCTCCATCACCGCCCAGGGCCTGGCGACGACGCTCTCGGCCCATCAGCGCACGCAGATCCTCCTGGGCCAGGGGCCCGAACAGCCCACCGATGCCGCCCGCGACTTGCTGGCCAACGGCGACTTTCAGGCGCCCCTCGGCGAGGGCTGGCTCATCTTTAACGACCAGGGCACCGACGGCGGCAGCGTGGATGGCACGGTGGACGTAGTGGTGGATGACCGCCGCCGGGCGGTGCGGCTGCAACGCACGGGCGGCGAGGGCAACCACTGCGAAACGGTGCTCGAGCAGCGCATCGACCGCGACGTCAGCGATCTGGCGTCCCTCGTCCTGCGCGCCACCGTCAAGGTGCGCCACCAGAGCCTCTCCGGCGGCGGCTACCTGAGCTCCGAGTTTCCCCTGATGGTCCGCATCACCTACCGCGATGTGTACGACAGCCAGGCAGAGTGGGTGCGCGGCTTTTACTACCAGAACGAGGCCGGCAACCCCACCACCCACGGCGAGGAGATCGCCATGGACCAGTGGTTCCCGTTCGAGTCGCCGAACCTCCTGGAGCTCATCCCCCGGCCGACCCGCATCATGACCATCCGCATCTATGCGTCGGGCTGGGATTACGACAGCCTGGTCTCCGACGTGAGCCTCATCGCCGAGTAGGCTCCCCGGCGCCGGCCCGCAGCTGCGCCATGTACAGCCGCCGGATCTCGCGCAGGACGGTCAGGTAGCCCGCGGAGCGGTAGTCGGGGTAGGTCCACGGCCAGGGGCGCCAGTCGCCGGCGCGATAGGCCAGCGTCACCTCGGCATAGATCCCCCCGCCGAGGTACAGCCGGTGCGCCTGGTCCTTGGTGGTGGCCAGCACGAACTTGCCGGCGCACAGGTATCCGGGGTCCAGGTTGATCCGCCGCCGCGGTGTGTCGGCCGCCCCCTCGCCCTCGATGGCCCACTGCGCCTCCAGACCGTTCGTGTGGCGCTTGATCTCCGCCAGGCGCCCCGGATCGATGAGGTCCGAGAAGGCGATGAACTGCCGCAGGATCCCGGCGCCCAGCTCGGCCTCGTAATAGTCGGTAAAGGCAAAGGGCAGCGTCGCGGAGACATAGTCGGTGGGCCCGTAGGCGGCGGAGAGGGCCTTGCCGGCCTCCGCCAGCAGGGCCGGGTCGGCAGAGAGCATCGGCACGACGAGTTTGACGGGCAGCGGGGGGCGGATGGGGCCCACGGGACCTCCTGGCACGGGCTGCCGGCGCCCGACGATGGGGCCTCAGAGCGAATAGATCTCCAGCAGGCGCTTGTCCGTCTCGCCCTCCACCTTGGCAACCAGTTCCACGTGGGGCATCAGGGTCGACATACGGATCTTGCGCTTGAGCAGCTCGTCCAGCTGAAAGATCCCCGCCGAGTTGTTCATCGTCACCTCGATGTGGATGGGCTTGTGTTCGCCTTTGCTCAGCCGCACCTGGTCGATGGCCGCCGCCGACACGGAGTGGATGTTCATCGACCCCGCCTCAAAGGGGATCCGCGAGCGGCCCTTGGTCATGTCCAGCGCGTCGGCGACCTTGAGGATGCCCGCCTCGGTGGTCAGACAGGTCTCGTCGGCGCGGTGGGCGGCGACGGCGTGGAGGATCTCGGAGGTCAGGATGGTGCGCTCCTCGATGTCGTCGATCACCGGCTCCAGGGTCTCCCGGGCCTTGCGATCGGCGAGAAAGAGGCTGTACGACTCGTGATGGTTGCGGTGGATGCTGATGCCCAGGTCGTGGAAGCAGGCACCGAGAAAGACGATGATCTCGGCCTCTTTGACCGTTAGCCCGTGGTTGGCCACCACGCTCATCGCCACGCCTCCGTCATCCAGGAGCCGCAACAGGCGCAGGGCGATGTTGGCCACGATGCGGATGTGCACCTCGCCGTGGTCGGTGATGCCCGAGCGGTCCACGGCGTTCACGTTGGCGCACTTCCACAGGGTGTGCAACTCGCGATCGGTGTTCACGATCTCGACGACCCGCGCCAGCCGTTCGTTGTGTCGGGTCGGCAGGTTGATTGGCATGTGCTATCTATCTCCTCACGGACCGGTCCGTTCCCTACAAGCCATCGAACCCCAGGCCGCGCTCCCGGAGGCTGGTAAAGCGCCCCTTGCCGATCACCAGGTGATCGAGCACCCGGATGCCGAGGATCTCCCCGGCGCGCACGATCTCCCGGGTCACCGCGACGTCCTCGGGGCTGGGGGTCGGGTCGCCCGAGGGATGGTTGTGGGCAATGATGACCGAGGTGGCGGTATCCCTGATCGCCTCCCGAAAGACCTCCGCCGGGCGGACCACCGAGGTGTTCACGTTCCCGATATACACGGTGGGCGTGCGCAGCACCTGGTTCTTGGTGTCCAGGAGCATGACGCGCAACTCCTCTTGCGGGGAGTTGCCCATCTCGGCCAGAAAGCGGTCGGCGGCCTCGTACGGGCTGGAGATGCGCGGGCGGCTCTCGCCGCCGGTGGCCACCAGCCGGCGGCCGAGCTCCAGCGCCGCCTTGATCTGGGCGGCCTTGGCCGGGCCGATGCCGGCTACCCGGCATAGCTCGGAGACGCTCGCCGTGGCGACGCCGGCCAGCCCGTGGAACTCTCCCAGGAGCCGCTGGGCCAGGGAGATGACGTTCTCCCCCCGGGAGCCGGTGCGGAGCGCGACGGCGATCAACTCGATGTTCGAGAGGGCGGCCTCGCCGTACACGATCAACCGCTCGCGCGGTCGCTCGTCGGCGGGCAGTTCGCGGAGGGCGTGTGAGGTCGTGTTCGCCATGGCGCCGGCTCCCGTGCTGGTATGGGAGCGAGTCTAGCGCCGGGCGGAGAGTATGTCAACCGGCGCTGGTCCGCGGGTCCGCGTTGACAGGGCCGGGCAGCGAACGTATTATGGGGCCATCTGATCATTTGCCGGCGGATAGGTGCAAATACATGCTGGAACGGTGGGCCAGGCGGGTCTCTGCGGGGTTGGTGATGGCCATCGCGGCCGTGTTGGGCAGGCTCGGCCTGAACGCCAACACGGTGACCGTGCTGGGTTGCGCGATCCAGGTCGCCGTGGGGGTGCTCCTGGCCTACGGTTACCAGCAACTCGGCGGCGTGCTGCTGGCCCTGGGCGCCGGGTGTGACGCCATCGACGGCACGCTGGCCCGCACCATGGGCGGCGCCACCGCGTTCGGCGCCTTTTTGGATTCCGTGCTGGACCGGGTTTCCGAGGCGGCGCTGTTCCTCGGCCTGGGGTGGTGGTACATGACCCAGGGCGAGTACGTGGTGGCGATGATGGCCTCCCTGGCCATCGTGGGGTCCATCCTGGTGTCGTACGCCCGGGCCAAGTCGGAGGCGATCGGCGTCGAGTGCAAGGTGGGCTTTTTCACCCGGGTGGAGCGGATGGTCCTGATGGTCGTGGTGTTGCTCTTTGGGTGGACGCCCATCGGCATGTGGATCATGGCCATCGGCACGCTCCTCACTGCGGCGCACCGCATCCTGCACGTGTACCTCCACACGCGGCGCGAGGCGTTGGCGGCCGCCAAGGAGCGCCGCGCCGTGTTGGGCAGCCAGCACGGGTCGTAGCGTCGGGTACCGTTCTAGGGCTCCAGGTAACTCTGCACGTCGAGCTGCAACCCTCCCCCTGAGGGGCTGCGGGAGAAGACCAGCGTCGCGCGGGCCGTCTCGCCGCCGTCCAGGAACGGCACGGTGACCGGCGAGCGCTCGCCATCCTCGAGCGACGCCTCTACCCGCACGTCGCTCGCCGCCCGATCCCCGGCGTTGTGCACCTCGACCGGCAAATAGTAGGCTCCCTCGATCGTTCGCATCTCCCCGTAGAGCGGCGTGACCTCGATCGACGCCGGCGCGTTGCCCGTGCTCAGGAACTGGTACACGATGAGGCCCACCAGCGCCAGGAGCACCGCCGCCCCCAGGGCCAGCGTGATCCACTCGGCGGCCGTGCGGCCTTTGGGCCGTTGCCCTTGGTCCTGCGAGCCGGATGGCGCCTCCTCGTCGCGCGTATTCGGTGCCGCTTCCTCCGTCATACCGCCAGCCTCCCCGCGGCTCCGCCGATGCTGGCCGGCAGGGCCAGCACCACCGACTGGGCCACGATGTGCGGCAGGGGATCCTCAAGGCTGATGCGGTCCAGCAGGTATAGCATGACGAACGCCAGCCCCAGCGAGACGACATAAGCTGTCAGCGTCTCGGTGATCGGCCGGCGGATGAGGCTGGCGCTGTACGAGGGGGCGGCATAGGGATCGAACCCGCTGGCATGCACGATGGCATAGGTCACCACCAGCGATAACCCCACAGTAGCCAGGATGTGCAAGGGGCTCATCCCCGCGACCAGCAGGGGCACCTCATCGGTGGGCGCGATGCTAAAGCCGATGAACACCGCGCCGATGGCCGTGGAGCCCAGGTCGTGCAGCGTGGCGCGAGCGGGGCTTTCGGAACCGCCGTCGCCATTGCCCTCGTCGTCGCGTCCGTTGCCAAAAACCGCGTTGGCCACCGATGCGCCAATGCTCAAGGGCACCGCCTGGATGATGACCTTCCCGAGGATAGCCCCCAGCGGGTCGCTGAACGTCAGGCGGTGCAGCGTCAGGAGGACAGCGAGAGCCGCCAACACGCCCATGGCCATCGCATCGACCGCTTGGTCAACGGCGTGCGCCAGCGTAGTGCCGCGGTGAAAGCCCACGGTGCTGGCCAGGCCGAGGTTCGCGGCCAGGGCCAAGGCAAGGAGGGTCAGGAGCTTCCATCCTTCCGCATAGAGCCCAATCCACCACATCTCCATGGTGAACAGGAGCGGAGCACCAAAGAGGAACGCGCCGGAGAGGGCCCGCACCAGGTCGTTCAGCTCATTGCCCCACGATCCGGCTTGCGGGCGGTCCATGTGCCTCCTCCACGCCGGGAGCGCTCGTCGTCGGGACGGGGCGTCGCGGGTGGCGAGGACGATGAGGCAGCACGGCGGGCTGAAGGAGACGCCTATCCGCACAATAGCGCCCCGGTGAGGCCGCGTCAAGGCCACAACCGGCGAACCCGCCGCGACCCACCCGCACGTCCAGGGCTTTGCCCACCCCCCAGCCCGATGCTATAATCTGTCGCCCAAACGATGCCCCGAGCGCGCCGCAGGATCACCCCACACCGCGTGGAGTGACCGGCGATCCGATGGAGACCCATGCTGCGACGGTTGTTTCCCCAGCCCAAGATGGTCAGGAACGGGTGCGCCCGTGCCCTGCGTCGGGAGCGGCCCGCATGACGCCCGCCGCGCGGCGCCGGCTGCACGCCCTATCCTGCGCCCTCCTCCTGGCCGGCGTGGTGGGGGCGCTCTGCTACGTGGACGCCCACCACACGCCGTTGGTGTCCGCCTCGGCGCTCCGCTTTTCCCACGCCAGCGGCGCCTACGACGGGTCCCTGGTGCTCGAGATCGCCAGCAGCGCCGACGTCGTCTATACCCTGGATGGCAGCATCCCGACGCCCGAGGCGCACCAGCGGTACGAACGCCCCCTGCGGTTCGAGGCGGGCGACGTGGTGGTCCTCCGGGCCCGGACCCTCGATCGCGGCCACCTGGGGCCGACGGTCACGCGCCACTATGTCGTGGGGCTCGGCGCCCACCTGCCCGTCCTGTCGTTGGCCGTGGAACCCTCCGACCTGTGGGGCGAGGAGGAGGGCATCTTTCGCCACTATGACATGCGGGGCG
>JAAZBQ010000382.1 GCA_012513725.1 Chloroflexota bacterium | reverse complement strand
TCGCTGCGCGCCCGCCGCTCCCGGTTGAGCCCCTCAAGTTCGGCCGCCAGAGCCGCCGCGGTCTCCTCATCTTCGGCGAGGAGCAGGCGCGCAGCGAGGAGGGGGCTGGCCAGGCGCCCAGCGGCATTCAGCCGCGGGCCCAGTTGGAAGGCGATGTCGTCCTCGTCGGCGTGCTCCGCCTCGATGCCGCACAGCGACATCAGCGCCCGCAGGCCCGGGCGCCGGGTGTAACGAAGCGCCTCGATGCCACGTTGTACGAGGTAGCGAGCATCATCGGCAAGGCGCGCGAGGTCGGCCACCATGCCCAGGGCAACGAGGTCCAGCCCCCGGTCCTGCGTGCGAGGGCCAACCTCCTCCGCCAGGGCCTGGGCGAGAAGGTAGGCGACGCCCACCCCCGAGATCTCCCGGAGGGGATGGTCGAGGGGAAGCATCTTGGGGTTCAGCAACACGTCGGCGGGCGCGGGAGGATCGGGCAGATCGTGATGATCCGTGACGATCACCTGAAGCCCTCGATCGCGGGCTGCGGCCACCGGTTCGATCTCGCCGACGCCGGTGTCGCAGGTCAGCAGCACGCCGGCGCCGACGGCCAAGGCCTCATCCACGGCTCGCTGCGGGATCCCGTGGCCCTCGGCGCGGGTCGGCAGGCCAAAGCGAACCTGCACGCCCGCCTCGGCCAACGCTTCCTGGAGCAACACGGTGGCCGTGATGCCGTCGGCGTCCAGGTCGCCCCAGACATAGACCGGGGCGCCGCGCCGGCCTCCACGGGTGAGGATACCCACCGCCGCGCCAATCCCGGGTAGGGCCTGGGGATCGGCAGGCGTATAGCGGACGGGATCAAGAAAGGCCAGCGCCCGGGCCGGATCGCCCAGGCCACGCGCCGCCAGCAGGCGAGCGAGCAGTGGATGCCCGCCGACGGCCAGTCGTAGGTCCAGCGGGACCGCGGTTTCTGGGGGAAAAGACCAGGCTCGTGGCACAGGCATATCCTTTTTTGGGGAGAGCAGTGGTAGAACCATGTTCAGTATAGCATCCGCCGCTGCCAACTGGCGAACAGGCGCCGGCGCAGGGCCCGCCACGGCGAGCTCGGCACCGCCCAAGTTGGGCGCCGACGACGCATCGGACTTGACGGGAGGTCGATCAATGGTATCATCAACGACGGTCAAGAGAGAGGAAGGTCTTCTGGCACGACCAGCAGTCCTTGCCGGTCGTGCACCCACGGGCGACGCCTCCTGCTCGACCCAGCGCGCCTGTTGTGAGCATCCGATGACACCGGAGTATTCTATGGCGAACACTCGTGAGCCCAGCAGGAATCCCAGCCGCTATAGTGCGTACGCCCTCCTGTTGTTCTTGTGCGTCGCGCTGCTGAATCCTCCAGCGGCTTTTGCACAGAGTCCCGACTTGCTGCAAGCCTATGACGTGCCGGGCAGCCCCCAGGCGATTGCCATCGAGTCGCCATCCCGCGTATGGTTCACCCTCCCGGAGGAGGGGGCGATCGGCCTGTTGGTGCAGGCCGATGATGGCACCGTGACGGTGACGACCCACCCGCTGCCGGAGGCTGACTCGGAGCCGTATGACATTGCCGTTGCCGGCGGAGCGGTGTGGTTTACGCAGCGCGCGGGGAACCGCATCGGTCGCCTCGACGCCGCCACCTTTGCGCTGAGGGAGTATGACCTGCCCGTGGCAGGCAGTGAGCCGACCTCCCTGGCCGTCCTGACCGGTACCGACACCGCCGTGTGGTACACGGCGCCCGGAACAGGCCGCTTGGGTCGCCTCACGGTGAACAGCGCCCTGGATGGTTCCTTTGAGGAGTACCAGCTCCCGGCTGGCGACATTGCCCCTCGGCCGCAGGATGTCGGCATCCAGAGCGCATCGCGGATCTGGGTGACGGTACCTAACCGCTCGATGTTGTACCAGTATCAGGTCACGACGGGGATCTTTGTCCCCGTGCAGACCGGCGCCGGAAGCGAGCCATGGTCGCTGGCGATGTCAGGGGGGTATCCGTGGTTCACCGACATCGCCGGCAACCGGATCGGCTCGTGGAATCCCTCCACCCTATCTATCATAT
>JAAZBQ010000381.1 GCA_012513725.1 Chloroflexota bacterium | reverse complement strand
GATCCTCGAGGGGCCGATCGTGGGCTTGGTGGTGGGGCTGGGATTCGGGTTCTCGTCGTTTGCGGCGGCCACCGTCCCGATGTTCAAGGATCCCATGGTCGCTATCCTGCCGCGGATGTTCATCGGCCTGGCCTCCGCGGGCACGTTCCTGGCCCTGCGGCGGGCGAACAAGCCGGCGCTCCAGGTGCTCCTGGCCGTCCTGCTCGTCCTCCTGCTCGTCTTTTCCTACCAGACCTTTACCACCATCCGCTGGCTCGGGGTCGCGGTGGCCATCGCGGCGATCGCCATGGCCGGGTTCCTCTATTGGTGGATGCAGCGCGAGGACACCCGGGTCGTCTCGCTGGCCATCGCGGCGGCGGTGGGCTCGCTGACGAATACCGTCCTGGTGCTGTCGATGGCCGTGGTGCGGGACTATATCCCCGCCGAGGCCGCCTGGGGCATCGGGCTGACCCACGGCATTCCGGAAGTCATCGTGTCGGCCGTCGTCACCGTCGCGGTGGTGTCGGCGCTCCGGCAGGTCGGCCGGCGGCAGCGGTCGCGGCTGTAGCCCGGTCGCGCGAACAAAGGAGGCGCACGCCATGCTCCTGTGTATCGACGTTGGCAACACGAACGTCACCCTGGGCGTCTATGATGGGGAGGCGCTCATCACCCACTGGCGGTTGAGCACCGACCATCAGAAGATGCCGGACGAATACGGCATGATCCTGTCCAGCCTGATGGCCCATCGCGCCCTGACCCCGGCCGACATCACCGGCGTGGCGCTGGCCAGCGTGGTGCCGCCACTCACTGACGTGTTCCGTGAGGTGTGCGCCGGCTATCTCGCCGTGGACCCGCTGGTCGTCGACACCGGCGTGCGGACGGGGGTCTCGGTGCGCTACGACCCACCCCGCGACGTCGGCGCGGACCGGATCGTGAACGTGGCCGCCGCCTACCGCCTGTACGGCGGGCCAGGCTGCATCGTGGATTTTGGCACGGGCACCACGTTTGACGCGCTCTCGAAAGAGGGCGACTATCTCGGCGGGGCGATCGCGCCGGGGATCCGCGTGGCCGCCGAGGCGCTCTTTATGCGGACGGCGAAACTGCCGCGGATCGACCTCCGTGCGCCCAAGCGGGCCATCGGGTCCAACACGCAAGACGCCATGCGCTCGGGCATCGTGTTCGGCTATGTTGGCTTGGTGGAGGGGATGATCGCCCGGTTCCGGCAGGAACTCGGCGACGGGATGCGCGTCATTGCCACCGGCGGCCTGGCCGACGTGATCGCGGCAGAGACTCGCTCCATCGAACTGGTCGACCACTGGCTGACCCTCAAGGGCCTGCGCCTCATCTATCTTCTGAACGAGGGGGTGCGATGATCCTGGAAGGCAAGAACGTCGTCCTCGGAGTCACCGGGGGCATCGCCTGTTACAAGGCCATAGACCTGGCCAGCAAGCTGGTGCAGGCGGGGGCCACCGTCGACGTGATGATGACCGAGGCGGCCACCCGGTTCGTCACACCGCTTCCCTTTCAGACTATCACCAAGCGGCCGGTGTCGCTGGACATGTTCCAGCTACTGAGCGACACGGACATGGCCCACATCTCCCTCTCGGCCCGGGCCGACGTGATGGTCATCGCCCCGGCCACGGCGAATACCATCGCCAAGATCGTCTACGGCATGGCCGACAACCAGGTCACCTCCACCGTGCTGGCCTCCACGGCGCCGCTGGTGGTGGCGCCGGCCATGGACGCGGACATGTGGGCGAACGCCGTCACCCATGCGAACGTCGAGACCCTGCGCCGGCGGGGCGCCACGATCGTGGGGCCAGGCAGCGGTCGGCTGGCTTCCGGCCGGATCGGCGCCGGCCGGCTGGTGACGACTGAAGAGATCATGGCGGCCATCCGCCAGACCCTGGGGCGGGGCGGGGCGCTGGCCGGACGGCGGGTCATCGTCACGGCGGGGGGCACCCAGGAGCCGTTGGATCCCGTGCGTCGGCTGACGAACCGCTCGTCGGGGCGGATGGGCTACGCGCTGGCGGAGGCGGCCCGGGACGCAGGCGCCACGGTGCGCCTGATCCACGCCCCCACCGCCCTGCCGGTGGTGTACGGGGTAGAGATTACCGCGGTGACCACCGCGGCCGAGATGCAGCGCGCCGTCCTGGAGGCGCTGCCCGGTAGCGACGCGCTGATCATGGCCGCCGCGGTGGCGGACTTTCGCCCCGCCGAGACCGCCCCGCAAAAGATCAAAAAGGGGACAACGGGCGAGGGCCTGACGCTGGCCCTGGAGCGGACCCCCGACATCCTCGCCTCGGTAGCCGAGCAGCCCGACGGGCGCCGGCCCGGGGCGGTGGTCGGCTTTGCCGCGGAGACCGAGAGCCTCCTGGAAAACGCCACCGCCAAGCTCCGCGCCAAGCGGCTGGACCTCATGGTGGCCAACGACGTTTCGGCCG
>JAAZBQ010000380.1 GCA_012513725.1 Chloroflexota bacterium | reverse complement strand
CCTTCCGGAGGGACTCCTGGGTGGGGACGGGCATCGGAGCCCGTTCACTGGACCGTCACGGACAGAGCCAACAATTCCTTACCGTCTTCGGACAATGACCGGGGTGCGGCCGCACTTCCCCTGGTCCGCCGCGACTCCTGCTGCATCCCGACCGACACACCGGAGAACTCCGGAGAGGTTTTCGCGGCGTGACGTCGGGGCCGACCGGCGCGGTGGGGCCGAGCCGCTACGGGGAGGCACCGCACCGGTGGGCAGGCATGGCACGACCCTAGAGGACAAACCCGAGCATTCCCGAGGGTTCTCGGCCATTGCGGGGGATGCGCCGCGGACCAGGGCGCCGCCCCAGGGTCTACGGCACCCGGAAAGCACAGCATATTGCAGCACCCTGGGACCATGCCCCGCAGCGCTGGGACGCAACAGGGGGAGGGGCTGTGTCGCCCCTCCCCAGTGACCCGCCACCCTCTCCGGCCAGAGGGACGGCGTGCCCCCCGCTAGCGTGTGATGCTGATGATCACCGGGTCGCTGTCCCGGAGGCCGCGCTCCAGGACGGTAAACCCCACGTCCTCCACGGCGTCGGCGATCTTGCGCAGGATGCGGGCGGCCTTGTCCGGCGCCGCGTCCGGGGCGATCAGCACCTGGACGCTCTGGATGTTGGTCTGCGCTTCTGCCTCGCGCACGTCGATGTAGTCCATGTCCGGGAGGTCGACATCGTCCTCCGGATCCTGCGGGTCCCGATGCCAGGAGATGTCCAGGTACGGCTGGTAGCGGTGGTAGTGCCGGAGGTGGGTCGCCCACCGGGGAGGGCCGTAGCTGTAGTCGATCCGGTACTCCGCGTCGTCCGCCTCGGGCGTGCGGTAGCGAGCCACCTCGTTCAGGATGCCGGGCACGTAGCGCTCCGCGCATCCGTCGCACACGCAGGCGTAGTGATGGGCCAGGAAGACCCGCGCCCTGACGTTGGGTGCGAGCTCCACGCCGCAGAACGCGCAGACCGCCCGCCCAACGACTTGCCCGAACCGGATGACCAGCCCCTCGGTGTCATCCGGATCCGCGAAACCCTTGGCAGGGATCCCCATCGCCTCGCCCTCTGTTTCCCCTGTGTCACCTTCCCCCATGGAATGTTCCTGCGTATCCTGCTCATGGCGCTCCATGTGCTCTCCTCCTCGTGGTAGTTGGGGGGAGGGGCTGTCCCCCTCCCCCGCGATGTGTTAGGCAGACAGATCCACGGGGGCGTGCTCGTTGCACCACCCCCGGCCGTCCGGCGTGTGGCAGTCCGCCGGGGCGCCACACTCCGCGCAGGTGGCCTCCCCCTGCGCTGGGCGCGGGAGCTCCGCCTGGCGCGGACGGGGCGACAGCACCTCATCCACGCGGTTGTACTGGGAGCCATCCGACCGGGTTTTCACCCCGACCACCACCCGGCACTCCCGGTCCAGGAGGGACTCGGTGTGCAGAGTTTCGGGCACCTCCCCGAAGAGAGCCCGCACCCAGACCCCGAGTTTGGATCGCTCGCTGAGCTTCTCCCCCACCCAGCCGGCCACCGTGTCGCCGGACTCCAGGCGGAAGCGCAGCCGGAGTTGCGGGCCGTACTGGCCCTCCTCCCGGGTGACCTCTACGACGCGGGCCGGATAGGTCCCGACCTCTAGGACGTCGTATCTGACCTTCTCGATGATCATGGTAAGCCTCCTTGCGATTCTAGCGGGCGCCCCCTCTGGGCGCCCTCCATCCTGCGAACACCCCGACTGCACAACGTACCCATGAATACCTCCTATAGGGGACAGAACCTCCTCTGCCCCACGCCACTACCTTCCGTGCCTGGCCAAGCCAGGGGGCCCGCGGGAGGCGGGGCATCCCAACTCCTCCCGCAGCACCTCCAGGGTCCGTTCCGCTACCTCCAGTAGGTCGTCCTGTGCTCCGGCCAACGCCTCCCGGAGGGCCAGCCGCACCGCCCGGCGGACATCCGCCCGGTTCCGCCAGCAGTACACCGTGTGGGGGTGGAGCCCCACCAAGCGGGCGGCCTCCGCGTCGCTCGCCGCCACCAGCCGGGCGATGACGAACTGCATCTGGCGTGGAGTGAGCGTGGCCAGCAGCGCCCCCAGCTCGTCCTCCATCCCCGGCCGCTCCTCCGCCTGTTTCTCGTTCATCCGTACCTCCCCATGCTGTCCATGTATGTGCCTGCCACCGATCACTCGCCCACGACGCCGGATGGGTTCCCCTGGCGCCCATCGCCTGGTGCGTCATGCGCCCCTGCGGACACTCTGGACACCTCTCCTGAGGGGGTGCAATGCGCGGTTGATGGCCCGCCCATGGTCGGCGTGGCGCCCTCCCCCAGCGAGGTCTGCACCCCGTAGGCGGTGGCCAGCGCGCGGACATCCGCCAGGGTGAACCGCCAGCCCCGGGTGCGCTTGCGGTCCGCCCCCCGCTCCTTCCGCAGCCGCAGGTTGCGCAGGGTGATCCCGATGCGCGTCGGCGTCGCCCACTCCCCTACCTGCTCCTCCTCCCTCTCTGCCGCGGCCACCTCCTGGATGCGCTGCGCGATGGCGGACGCGGAGAGGACGTAGCCGGGGGAAGTGTCCGCAGTGTCCAAAGTGTCCAGAGTGTCCGCACCCGGCCGGGGCTCGCCCCCCGCGGCCACCTGCTCCTCGACGTACTCGACGAGCACCCGCACCACTGCTCCGGTGTGGTCGTCTGCCCAATAGTCCGCCCGCTCCTCCCGGTAGCGGGCCATGACGGCCCGCACCGTCCCCTCCAGCCCCGGGGCCCCGTGGCGGTCCAGGAGCCGGGCGGTGGCCAACGCGGCCCGCCAGGGCTCCAGGTCCCGGCCCAACACCTCCCCCTCGCCGTCCAGCTCCGCCCAGACCGCCTCCGCCTCCGGGAGGAGCCACAGGGCCAGCATCCAGCAGTCGTCCACCAACGCTTGGGCATTGGCCGGCCAGTACCGCTCCGCCACGGCGTCCCGGTTCGCCCGCCCCCGGTCCGCGGTGCGCACCAGGGGGATCACGATGCAGCGGGAGGCCAGCACGTCCTCCGGGCGGGCGATGGCGGTGAAGGCCCGCGGGGCGAAGGCGTCCACCCAGCGCAGCACCCAGTTGTCCCCCTGCCGCTCCTTGAGGGGCACCTGCACCCCGCGGCGGTTGCCGGCCAGGGCCAGCTCCCGCTTGTTGGGGTCCGCCTTGCGGGGATCCGCGAGGACCTCCGCGTCGTCGAACACCAGCGCCGCCCCCGCCTCGGCGAGGTCCCGCAGGGCAGCGAATGTGCCCGAGGAGAGCACCACTCGCCCCAGGTAGCTCGTCAGCGCCCACACCGTCCCCGCCTGGCTCTTGCCGGCGCCCTTCTCCCCGGTGAACCACAGGTAGCCGATCACCGTCCAGGCGGGCAGGAAGTAGGTGGCCAGGCTCAGGCAGGCGGCCAGCCGGCACATCTCCCCCTGGGAGCCCAGGCTGCGGCCAAAGTCGATGAAGTGGTCGTAGACGCCGGCCACCCGCCCCACCAGCCCGGCGACGTCTTCCGGACGGTAGCCCTCCCGGTAGCGCTTCACGGCGCGGGGGGAGAGGGTCCGGGCATTGCGCGGCAGGGGGGGCAGCTCCACGGCGAAGCCGAGGGCCTCCAGGGGCTCATCCGCCCCCGCCCCGAACAGCCGGCCGTCGTCGCGCAGCACGAACGGGCGCCACTCCCGGGTGGGGGCCGCCTGGCCGTTCTCGCCTCCCTCCCGGCTCACCCGGCAGGGGAGTGAAAGAGCGGCGTAGGCGCGACCGTCCAGGAGGGCCAGGGGCCGGCGCAGCGTCTGGAGCTCCTCGTCGAGGATCTCCACCTGGATGGGCGGAGCGGTGCGGGCCCGGGAACGCAGGGGCTCCAAGAGCCCCTCGAGCTCCGCCACGGTGTGGCCAGCGACCAGCCAGTCGTCCACCCCCGTCTTGCCCTCGGCCTCATGCGGCAGGTAGGCCACCCGCACCCGGGCCCCCCGGCTCTCCAGGAACCCCACCAGGCGCGCCAGGGCCTGCTGGACCGGCGCCTTGGTCACCACGTCGGAGTCGTACACCACCCGCACGTCCCGGCCCTCCAGG
>JAAZBQ010000379.1 GCA_012513725.1 Chloroflexota bacterium | reverse complement strand
GCCCTGGCCGAGGCGCTCGGCCGGCTCCTCGGCGCGGACGCGGGCGGAGACGTTCGTGCCCTCACCTGGTGCGACGGGCGCCTCGGCGAGACGGGCTGCTGAACGGGAACCCTGGCGCCTGCCCTACTGGGAGGGATGCCCCCCGCCTAGCGGTTCCCCAGTTCCGACTCGATACGTTGCAGCGCCCGGTCCGCCTCCTGGACCTGCTCCTCGGTGGGCGGATCCGGCGAGTAGCGCGCCACCATGTAGGCGTCAGTGAGCGTGTGGAGGGCCTGGCGCTCGCCGGGCACCAGATCCTGGACGGTCCGCTCGTAGGCGCGGGGCGTCAGGTTGGGCGGACGGGCGCGGCCGGCGCCGCCCATCCGCACGAGCATGCGACGGTACAGCCGCCGGATGGCCCGGCGGGCCTCCTCGACGTCGCCCAGGGCCATAAAGGGCGTGGCACCCGCCGAGCGCCGCAGTCCCCGGAAAAAGCTGCGGATCTGCTGGACGATCAGCGCCTGCGACCAGATCGACTCGCGCCTGTCGATCTCCCCCTCGACGTAGGTGCGGGCGTACCGGCGAAAGGCATAGTAAAAGAACGCGGCGATCAACCCCACCAGGAGCACCCAGAACGCCAGGCGAACGCCCTGCTCGCCGAGGCCCGAGCGCTCGGCGGCCTCTCCGACCGCCTCAGCGCCCCCGCCGACCCAGCCGCGCAGAAACCCAATGAGCAGCGCCAGGAGGCGCCCGAGGGTCCGCCGCAGGATGTCCATCAGGCCGCCCAGCAGCTCAAAGGCCACGTAGCCGGTGCCCAGGAGGAGGTACTCGACGCCCCGCTCCAGGACATCGCCCACGGGCTCCAGGGCGCGCCCGACGCGGCTCGGCAGATCGGTCGCCACCAGCAGCCCGCCGGTCCACCCGACGGCCAGGATGCCGACGAGGATGGAGCCGGTCGCCGTCACCCAGTGACGGCTGAGGGTGGGGCCGCCGCGACCCCGAAAGCGCTCCCAGGAGAGCATCTCGTAGACGGCCATCAGCGCCAGCGCCACCAGCGCCGAGAGCACAAAGGCGCCCGCCGACACCCAGATGTTCATCCCCCGCCGCTCCCAGGCGGCGTGCCCGGCGAACAGCATCAGGAACCCCAACACCGACAGGCCGATGACGAAACCGCCGAACAGCTCGCCGTAGTCGTGCCAGACGGCCGTCATGCCGCGCCACCAGATGGCGGCCGCACCGATCACCACCACGACGACGGCCGGGATCCCCCGGCTCAGCGGGGCCTGAGCGGCGATGGCGGCCGCCCATTCAGTCGGCCTCGTCACATCCAGGCGAAAGGCATAGGCCACCGCCACCAGCACCGCGGCGAGACCCAGGAGCATGCCGAGGCGAGCGCCCCGGGGGTGGGCGCTCAGCCGACGCACGGCCAGGTTGGCGCCAAACAGCAGCGCCAACACCAGCCAGGCAGGAAAGCGGACGTCGCGCGGCGTGACGACGTCGTTATCCAGGGCAAAGCGGACGAGCGGCGCCATCCACGCTACCCGCATGAGGGC
>JAAZBQ010000378.1 GCA_012513725.1 Chloroflexota bacterium | reverse complement strand
GCTGAGCCGCCTGGGCCATGATGTTGCCGACCAGCGGCGCGCGCATCAACAGAAAGCAGCGCCGGCGGGTGACGCCCTCCATGCGCCGGACAAAGCGGGGCAGATCGGCCGCCCCATACATGGCGTGGGAGCACAGGGATATGTCGTGCATGGGCACCTCGGCCTCTGGCCAGGTCCCCTGCACGATGTCCACGTTGTCCAGACCCTCGTCCGCGACGTTCTCCCGCAGCACCTCGAGCATTCCCGGGGACGGATCGACAGCCGTCACCCGGCGGGCCTGCCGTGCCAGGAGAATGGTCCAGGAACCGGTGCCGGCGCCGATATCGAGCACTGTCGTGTCGCCATCCACCTGCGACAGCACATAGTCGCGGCTCGAGTCGGGACGCGCCCAGCGCTCGCGCACCTTGCGGTGAAAGCCGCGCGCCTTGTCGCGCCACGCGTCCTGGGCGCCCTCCGGCTCTAGCGGACTCTGCTGGGCTTGTACCCTGACCAGTTGGTGCCACAGCGCCGACCAATCGGTAATCCGTTCCACTTCTCTCTTCCTCCGATCTCCGTACTCTTTAGGCGCCCTGGTCGGCCGCCCCATCCAGCACATGGTTCAGCACGAGCGGCCGGCCACGCACGGCCATCACCTCCACGGGCACGCCGTACGTGGCGCTCAGCCGTTCCGAGTTCATCACGCTGCCCGTAGGCCCGGAGCCGATCACCCGCCCCTGCCGCATGAGCAGCACGTCGTCGGCGATGGCCGCCGCGGCGTTCGGGTCGTGGGTCGTCAGGACGATCGTGCGCCCGTCGGCGCGCAGCGACTGCAGCACGCCGAGGGTCCGGCGGACGTTGGCCAGGTCGAGGTGCGAGGTGGGCTCGTCCAGGAGCAGCACGCGGGGCTCCTGCGCCAGGGCGCGCGCCACCATGGCCAGTTGGCGCTCGCCGCCGCTCAGGGTGGGAACGGGCCGGCGCGCCAGCGCCGCGATGCCGGCGGCGTCCAGAGCGCTTTGGGCGCATGCCCGGTCCGCTGGGCCGGGCGTGTCCAGCAGGCCCAGATAGGGCGCCCGCCCGAGGAGCGCGTACTCGAACACGCTCAGGTCAAAGGGCACGTGCTCGACTTGGGGGACCAGCCCCAGGAGGCGGCTGGCTTCGCGCCGCGAGTGTTCGCCGAGCGGCCGGCCAAAGAGATGCACCTCCCCGCATTCGGGCGCCAGGAGCCCCAACAGCACGTGGAGCAGGGTGCTCTTGCCCGATCCGTTGGGCCCCAGAATGGCCGTGATGGACCCGGCGCACACGTCGGCGCTCACCCCGTCGAGGGCCGGTGGATCGGTGGGCCCATAGCGAAACGCGACATCCCGCACGGCAATGGCGGTCTTCGTCATCGCCGCACCTGCCATTCGCGCCGCATCATGATGCCCAGGAACAGGGCGGCGCCCACGAACGAGGTGAGGATGCCCAGCGGGATCTCGCCGGAGAGGAGCGTCCGGGCCACGTTGTCGCAGGCCAGCACGAACAGCGCGCCGAGGAGCATAGAACCGGGGAGGGCTCGCTGGGCGTCCGCGCCGAGCCATCGCCGGGCGATGTGCGGCACGATGAGCCCCACCCAGCCAATGAGCCCCGCCTTGGCGACGACCGTGGCGCTGGCGATGACGGCGGCGAGGAGGACGGCCATCCGCTCGCGTCCCGCCGAGACGCCCAGGGAAAAGGCGGTCTCATCGCGCATGGAGAGGAGGTTCAGGCGCCAGCGCAGGAGGTGGAGGATCGCCAGGCAGGGCACGGCGACGGCCAGGAGCGGCACGAGGTCGGGCCAGGTGATGTTCCACAGGCCGCCCAACAGCCAGAAGGTGATGTCAGGCAGCTGGCGGAGGGGGTCCGCCGTGTACTTGAGCACGCTCGTTCCCGAAGAGTAGAGCGCCGAGACGGCGATTCCGGCCAGGACCAGGCGCAGCACCCAGTCGCCGTAGCGGATGCGCCGGCCGAGCAGGTAGGAACCCCCCAGCCCCATCATGCCGAACAGCGCCGCGCAGACCTGGATGGTCACGGCGCGGCCGCCGAGGGCGACGATGGCCAGCGACGCGCCGAACGAGGCGCCAGCCGATACGCCCAGAAAGCCGGAATCCACCAGCGGGTTGCGGAACACCATCTGAAAGACGGCCCCCGCCGCCGAGAGCGTCATCCCCACCACCACGGCGCTCAGGATGCGCGGCAGGCGGAGGTTGAGGATGAGCCTGAGCGCCAGGGGGTCGTCGCGCAGGGCGCCGAGCGGCGTCCAGTACGGCCCCGGATAGCGGCCCACCAGGAGCGAGATGCCCAG
>JAAZBQ010000377.1 GCA_012513725.1 Chloroflexota bacterium | reverse complement strand
TCGGCATGCACACGTTCGTGCAGGATAGGTGGCAGGACACCGACTATCAGCTGGACCGGGTCCGCGAGTTGATGGGCCCCGGCGCCTATGTGAAGCAGCTCCTGTACGACATCCCAAAGTACACGGATACGCTCCTGCCCAGATGGCGATACTTTGTCAGAGGGTGTTACGGCCGGGGTTTGGTTCCCGTAGTACGGGTGGCCGGTTCGTACAACCCCGAAATGTCGCATTGGACCAAGCCCGTTGCTACCGCGCCCGGCGACTATGCGGCAGTCGCCCAGCAGTATGCCTGGGTGGTGGGCGCACTGCTGCCAGAGGTGCCTGAGGGCCGGCTCCTGTACGTCGAGGTGGGCAATGAGCCCAACCTGCACATCGAATGGAGCGGCGCGGTCAACGCCACCGAGTACGGCCACTTTCTCGTGGACGTCTCCGTCGCCCTCCGCGCCCTGGGCGACGACCGCATCCGCATTCTGAATGGTGGCCTCTCGCCGGGGGGCGATGTGCCGCCCCTGGACTTTATCGACGAGATGGCCGCCGTGCCGGGGGCGCTGGAGGCGTTCGACGTGTGGGCGGCGCACCCCTATCCCGGCAACCGCCCGCCAGAGTTCAACATCCACGAGGGGACGGCCAGGAACTACCGGCACCTGGCCATCGACTCGTATCTATTGGAGCTCGAGCGCCTGGCCCAGCATGGCCGCCGCGGCGTGCAGGTGCTCCTGACGGAGACCGGCTATGCGCTAGGCGCCAGCGACCTGACTTTTCTGGGCTACGCATCGATCCATGAGGCGAACCGCGCGGACTATATGGTCCGCGCCCTGCGGGACTATTGGAGCGATTGGCCCGAGGTGCTCGGGGTGTGCCCCTACGAGTTGCAGGATCCCGATGGCGCATGGGCCGTGTGGGACTGGCTGGGCCACCAGCAGTACGATGCGGTGGCGGCGATGGACAAGGCGCTGCCGCCGGCTGCGGGCTTGCTGTACGTCGAGTTCCAGGCGGTGGCCAACACGCCGCCCGGCACGCACACGTCCCGCGTAGAGGTCGCGGCAGGGGGCGCGGGAAGCGTCACCCTCTCCGCCGCCGCGCCGGTGCAGGTGGCCGCGGCGCCGCCCACCGCCACGCCGACCCCTTCGCCGACCCTGCCCGTGCCGCCGGACGATCTGGTGTGCTATGCGGCGATTCAGAACGGTGGGTTCGAGCGGGACACCTGCTGGGAGCTGCCCGACACGGCCGCCCCGGCCATGTACACATCGCGGCGGGTCCACACCGGCGCCCGGGCGATGCAGGTGGGCATCGTGGATGGCGACCCGTTCCGCGCCTCCTCCTCGGCCTGGCAGGCGTTTCGGGTGCCCGAGGGAGCCGTTTCGGTGCGGGTGCGCCTGGCCTATTTGCCGATCTCGGGCGACACCGCCACGGGGAGGCAGCAGGTGCTCCTGATGGACGCCAACAAGGCGTACCTGGAGACGGTGATGAACGCCGTGCAGGATACGAACCGCTGGATGACCCTCGAGTACGAGACGACCGGCCACGCCGGCACGACCCTCTGGCTGTACCTTGCCGCGCAGAACTATCCCGGCGCCGAGGGGGTCACGGCGATGTTCGTCGACGACGTCGAGGTGCAGGTGTGCCTCCGCGCGGACGCCCCGGCGCCTCCGCCGCTGACACCGTGCCCCTGGACGGCGCGCCCGCTGCGCCTGCCGCTGGTCTTCCGCGGCGCGACGTGGCCGCGGACGGCCGGGACGCAGTCCGCCGCAGGCGCCCCGGTGGCCGCGGCGCCCGAGCCTCGCGCGCTCGGGGCGGAGGAGGCTGCGGACGCGACGCCGTCCTTTGCTCCAGAGATCGTCGAGGATCTCGCTGCCGAGGCGATGACCTATGACCCCACGCGGCGGCGGCTGTACGTGGTCGGCGACGGCCGGTTGCTGGCGATGGATGGCCTCACCGGCCGCGCCCTGTACGATGTCCCCCTCCCCGCAGCGGTCGGGAGCTTGGCCGTCGATCCGGCCACCGGGAGGTTGTGGGTGTCGCTCCCAGAGGAGGGCGCCGTGTGGGCGCTGGACACCGTCGGCCGTCCGGTCGTCCGGGCATCTGGCCTGGGGCGGCCTACGGGGGTCGCTTTGGGGGAGGGGGCCGTGTACGTGGCGGATAGCGTCGGCTGGCGGGTGCTGTCCCTCGATCCCGAGACCGGCGCGACGCGGGCCGAGCGGGCGCTCGAGGCAGCCCCTTGTGCTCTGGCCCACGATCCCGTGGGCGGCCGGGTGTACGCCGGGCTGATGGGGGTGGGCCGGGTGGCCGTGCTGCGGGCGGACACCCTCGAGCCGGTGGTCGAGGTGCCCCTGGGCGGCCTGGGCTACCCGCAGGGGCTCACCGTCGACCCGGAGAGCGGCCGGCTGTACGT
>JAAZBQ010000376.1 GCA_012513725.1 Chloroflexota bacterium | reverse complement strand
GCGGCGGGGTGCTTTCCAACCAGTCGATCCACCACATCGACGAGGTGGCCTATACCGTCGGCATCCCGAGCAAGGTGCGGGCCAACGTGTGGACCCAGACCCACGACATCGAGGCCGAGGACCTCGGCGTGGCCACCTGGCTGTACGACAACGGCCTGGTGCTGACCTTTATGGGCACCACGTCCTACCCGCAGCCCACCTGGTACTATCGCTTTGAGCTGCACGGCTCCCAGGGCGCGTTCTCCTCGACGTACGGTGGGATGAACGACAAGCCCACCACCTGGTGGTTCATGAACAAAGAGTGGACGCATCAGGCGCCGGAACTCGTGGAGCCCGAGTGGCTGAACGCGGCGGACAACATGGCCGCGGCGATCCGCACCGGCGCGGCGCTGGCGTGTGACGGCCGCGACGGCCGCCGCAGCCAGTCGATCCTGGACGCCATGTACCGCTCGGCGTACGCCAGCGGGGAATGGGTGGACGTCACGCCGGAACTGGACTAGATCTCGCCTGCCGAGATGCCCCTCCCGGTGGCTGCCGGGCCATCCGCGGCCCCGCCACCGGGAGGTTCTGGTTCCGGAACCTTCGGGTGGCATCGCTCCCGTCCAGGCGTGCCATGCCACGCCTGGAAGACCTCAGTCCCCCACCATCGACCGCAGCAGATAGCGAAAGAGCACCTTGTTCGTCTCCCACTCGATCGATGCACGGTCGTCGGTGAACACGACGCCGCCGGCGTGCGGAGCATAGACGCGGTCCGCCGCGGCGCTCGCGACCTCCCCCAGGAGAGGTCGGCCCATGGCGAGGGGCAGGTTGGCGCGCAGGTTGGTGGCAGCCGTCTGCTGCACCGTCGCGTACAGCACCACGTTCATCCCAGGATCGATCTCCACCGCGTGCACCGACGGGAACACCTCCCGGAGTGTCGCCGCGATCGCTTCCACCAGGGCGGGGTCACCCGGCGTCTGGCCGACGTTGATCGCCACCACGCCATCGGTCGTCAGGTGGTCCCGCACGATCCGAAAGAACTCGACGGTAGTCAGGTGCGGCGGGATGTACGGTAGCCGGTAGGCGTCTACAACGATGAGCGAGTACCGCTCCTCCGAGCGTGCCAACACCCTGCGCCCATCGCCGACCAGCACCCGAAGGGTCGGCGCCCCCAGCGCAAAGAAGCGCCGTCCCACCTCCACCACGGCCGGGTCGATCTCGATGCCGTCCACCGGCAGCGGCCCGTAGGCGGCCATGAACTGCTCGACCACGGTGCCCGCAGCCAGGCCCACAACGGCCATGTTCCGCACGCGCTCGGGCGGATGCGGTGGCGGGTTGAACAGCGGCCCCAGCAAAAAGTGATCCCACGGCCCCCCCGTCTCCAGCGTATCCGCGCACCGCAGCGAGTGGATCGCCTGGCCCTCGTTCAGGAGAAGGAGCCTGCACCCCGCCTCCTCCCGCACCTGGATATAGTTGTAGGCCGATTCCTCCTCGTGGATTGCCCCGGCGGCCTCCTTGATCGGCAATCCGCGCCCCCACCAGGCCAGCGCGCCCAGCATCACGGCCAGCAGGGCCTCGGCTGGCATGCGGCGTCTGCCCCGCCACAGTCCCACGCCTCCCACCGCCAGTGCGAGCATCCCCATGAGCACAAAGGTCATCCGGGTCCCGATGGTGGGCACCAGCAGGAGATCGGGAAGGAACGCGCCGAGGACGCTCCCGACGGTGGATAGGGCATAGATGCGACCGGCAACGTCGCCGGACGTGCGGACGTCTCGCAATGACAGGCGCACGACAAAGGGCGACACCGTACCCAGCAGAACCACGGGCACCGCCAGCACTAGCAGGACGCCCATGAACGCAACCCCGAGGAGGACAAGATCCAGGCCGGCGGTGGCGGCGGCCGCCGCCAACCCCAGAAGGGGACGCGTCGCATACGGTACTGCGCCCACCGCCAGCCCGGCCCAGCACAGGATGGTGTACAGCGTCTCAGGGTGCGGGGAGCGATCGGCCCAGCGCCCCCCGAGGAAGTGGCCGGCCGAGAGGCAGAGGAGGATCAATCCGATGAGCGCCG
>JAAZBQ010000375.1 GCA_012513725.1 Chloroflexota bacterium | reverse complement strand
AGGTGGCCCCCGCCATCACGTGGGCGAGGATAATGTGCACCAACTCGGCGGCCGCCGGGCCGACGAGCGTAGCGCCCACGATGCGGTCGGTGTCCTCCTCGACCAGGATCTTGTAGACTCCCCGGGTGCGCCCTTCCAGCCGGGCGCGCCCAACCTGGGCGAGGTCCAGCCGCGCCTCGCGCACGCGTAGGCCCCGCTCCTGGGCCTGCTCGAGCGTCAGCCCCAGCCGCCCGACCTGCGGATCGGTAAAGTACCCATAGACGAGGGGGCGATCCTGCTGCTCGCGGGGCTGCCCGTCGAGGATGGCCAAGAGGCGGCGATGGTCCTCCCAGGCAACATGGGTGTAGGCGGGCTGGCCGGTGGCGTCGCCGATGGCGTACACGCCCTCGCAGGTGGTGCGCATCTGGCTGTCCACCCGGATGTCGCCCTCCTCGTCCACCTCGGTGCCGCTCTTGGAGAGGTCGAGCGATCCGACGTTCGCCCGACGCCCGGCGGCCAGGAGCAACACGTCGCCCTCTACCTCCTCCCCATTATCCAGGCGCACGGTGACCGAGTCGTCGGCATGGCGCACCTCTACCGCGCTGGCAGAGAAGCTGAAACGCACGCCGTCGCGGTAGAGGCCCTCGCCGACCAGGCGGCTGACATCCAGATCGTCGCCCGCCAGGGGTCGATCGAGCTTCTCGACGATGTGCACGTCGGTGCCCAGCCGCTGAAAGGCCTGGCCTATCTCCATCCCCGTGCTCCCCGCACCGATCACGATCATGCGGCGGGGCTGCTCGGTAATGTCCCAGATGTTCACGTAGGTGCGGCAGCGGGCCGGATCGAGGCCCTCGATGTCGGGCACCGCCGGGCCCTTGCCGACATCCAGCACCACGAGGGGCGCCGAGACGGTCACGTTGCCGCCCGACACCGTGCGCTCGCCGGTGAAGCGCGCCTCTGCGTGCACCAGGTGCACGCCGGCGCGTTCCAAGCGCCTGCGGACCCCGTCGCTCCCGTTGCGCACGAGGCTCCGGACGCGCCCCATCACGGCGGTAAAGTCCACGGTGGCCTGTAGCGATACGCCCAGGCCCCCGGAGCGCCGCGGCGCAGCCGCCGCGTGCGCCGCGACGAGCAGCGCCTTGGTGGGGGTGCAGGCCCAGTTCACGCAGCTGCCGCCCCAGGCGGCGCGTTCGAACAGCACGACGTTCCGCCCCTGCCGGGCATAGTGCTCGGCCAGGGGCACGCCGCCCTGTCCACTCCCGATGACGATGACGTCCGCGTCTTGCATGCGAACCTCCCGTGCCCTCGCCCATCCGGCGGCGAGGCAACAAGCATCCAGCGGACAAGGGCGCCAGAGGCGCCACTTCTTGTCTCCAGTGTAGCACGACGACGGCGCCTGCACCGATGGACTGCGTTGGTGCGCGAGCCGCACGGGTTAGGGCTGCGTTGGAATCGGGTTGGGGACGGGCGAAAGAGTACGGGGAAAAGCGCTTAGAAGAACCAGATTACTACCACAGCGCCACAACGGGCAGCAGAGTGCATCTGCTGCCCGCCGGCGCGCCGCCCTGCGGCCGGAACCGCGGGCGAGGTGTGGCCGACCTGTCGCTACTCGGCCACCACGTCGATGACGTCCACCGGGCAGTCGTCCGCCGCCTCGGTGACGCAGTCCTCCATTTCGTCGGGGGCCTCGCCCACTGCAAGGCTCTCATCGGTCCGGTACGCCTCGACCACCTGGCTGAGGCCGTCCTCCTCGTTCTCCTCAAAGAACTCGGGGCAGTCGGTCCAGCAAGCCGCACAACTGATGCAGCCGTCTCGATCGATCGTTACTCGAAAAGGCATTCTCTGAACACTCCTCTGCATGCCCGACGCGAGAGCCTCGCGCCGCCTGGCCACGACACTAACTGACCGCCGCCGACTGCTCGCTGGTGGTCACTCGCTTGCTGCTCTGCCACAGGCCGTGGATGTTGCAGTACGCCGAAGCGTGCAGCGTCCCCGGGCCGGCGATCTTGAGCATCGTCTTGACGCCGTGATGGGTGTACACCGGCCCCTCGTTGGGGCCCTTGACCGACTCGCCATGCGCGTTGAACGAGAACTGGCCAACATCGTAGGTGTTCGGGTCGCCATCCGGCTTGAAGAACAGGCCAATCCAGCGGATGTGATGCTCGGTGGTGTTGGGGTGGGCGATCTCCTTGCCGATCGACACCTGCACCTCGAACATCTCATCAACAGGCACCTGATCCGGGCTGTCGATCACCGGCACGTGCTTTTCGTTCTTCCAGTTGTCCGTCCGCATCAGTTCACCGAGACCCATGGTTGCTCCTTTCGCTAGCGCTCTTGTGCTGCGAAGCGTGCGCCTCGCCGTATCGACGGCCCGGCCTCCTGTGGCCGGGCGCAAACACCCTACAGGAACTCGCGCTCCAGGTCGGCATAATCCGCCTCGGTCCACTCTCGGAAGGGGCGATAGGCCACTGCCCCACCCTCCTGGAGCACCGGCAGCTGTTCCTCGTACGTCGGGCGCCGTTCCTGGTAAAGGATCCCGATCGGGATCCGGTCGCCCCACTCCCAGGCGCGATGCCAGGCCGCCTCTCGATCCGAGGTGTCGTAGCCCTCCTCCTCGCTCAGCTTGTAGACCCTGGGCCGGTAAAAGTCGAACGAGTACTGCGGGTTGAACACCACGCACGGCTGGAGAATATCCAGCACCGCCGCGCCCGGATGCTCGATGGCCGCCACCATCATCTCCATCATGTGCGGCAGGTCGCCGGCGAACGTCCGGGCCACAAAGGTGGCCTCGCTGGTGAGGGCCAGCGCCAGGGGATTCACCGGCTGTTCGATGGCCCCCGTCGGCTTGGGCGACGTCTTGGAGAGAAAGCCCTTGGGGCTGGTGGGCGAGTACTGGCCCTTGGTCAGCCCATAGATGAGGTTATCGTGCACCATCAACGCAACGTCGGCGTTACGCCGCATCATGTGGATGTAGTGGTTGCCGCCGAGCCCAAACGTGTCGCCATCGCCGGCGTGGACGATGACCTTCATCTCGTGGTTGGCCAGGTGCGCGCCCTGGGCGATGGGAATGGGCCGGCCGTGCAGGGTGGTGAGGCTGTTCACCGTGAGATAGTCGGGCAGCTTGCTCGCCTGGCCGATGCCCGACACGATGAGCGCCTGGTGTGGCTCCAGGCCGACCTGCGCCAGCGCCCGCATCGTGGCATTGCGGATCGACCAGTTGCCGCAACCAGGGCACCACGCCGGGGGAACGTCGTTCGAGAACTCGCGATAGGTTGCCATGCGTAATACCCCCTACTGGAGATGGTCCAGGATGTACTGGCTGGTGATCGGCCGCCCGTCATAGCGCAACACGCGCTCCTGGATGTGAACGCCCGTCTGCGTGCGGAGGTGCTTGGCAAACTGGCCGGTGATGTTGCTCTCCACGTCCACCAGGCGCTTGGCGCGCTCCAGAATCGGCCGGACGGTCTCCTCCGCCATGGGCCACAGGTCAGTAAAGTGGATCATGTTGGCCGTGGGGCCGCCATCGGCGTTCAGCCTGTTCACCGCCTCATAGCAGGCGCCGTAGGTGGAACCCCAGCAGACCAGGGTCAGGTCGGCATCTTCGGGCCCATAGTGGGAGGGCGGGCGCATGTCGGCCAGCGCCGTGTACCACTTCTGATGGCGCTTTTCCACCATTTTGACGCGGTTCTCGGCGTCCTCGTCCTCAAAGTGACCGTACTCGTCGTGCTCGTCGCTGCAGGCCTGAAAGATCCCCTTGGGATGCCCGGGGATCGCCCGGGGCGAGACGCCCGTCTCGGTGAACTCGTAGCGCTTGAACGGCTCGGTCAGCGCGTCCAGATCCTCGTTGCTCAGGAGCGCGCCCCGATCGATGCGTACGCCCTCGAACCCGAGCTGCGACCGCTCGATCGTGCGTGTGGCGTTGGCCAGGAACTCGTCGCACAACACCACCACCGGCGTCTGGTACTTTTCCGCCAGGTTGAACGACCGCCAACCGGCGTCAAACATGTCCTCGACGGTGCCCGGTGCCACGATCAGGCGCAGGAACTCACCCTGGGAGGCGTGAAGCATGAACAGGAGGTCGGCCTGCTCGGTGCGGGTGGGCATGCCCGTGGCAGGTCCCGGGCGCTGGGCCTCGTAGACCACCAGGGGCGTCTCCGTCATGCCGGCCAGGCCAAAGGCCTCCACCATCAGCGCAAAACCGCCGCCGGACGTGGCGGCCATCCCGCGCACCCCGGCGTGGTTCGCGCCGATCGCCATGCAGATCGCCGCGATCTCGTCCTCGACGTGCTTGGTCACCACGCCGTACTGGTTGGCGTGGGCCGACATCCACTCGATAATGGAGGTCGCGGGCGTCATGGGGTAGGCGGCGACGAACCGGCAGCCGCCCATCAGGGCGCCCATGCAGAACGCCTGGTTGCCGGTAATCTGCATGCGCTGAGGCGCGCCCTCGATGGGGCTGACGGTATGCTCGAACCCCGGATAGTGCTCCTGGGCATAGGCGTACGTCCGCCGGGCCACCTCGAGGTTCGCGTCCACCACCTTGTCGCCCTTGGAGGAAAAGCCGTCGCGGATCACCGAGTTGATGCGCTCGAGGTCATAGCCCACCACTCCGGCGGCGGCGGCCAGCGCGCCGGTGTTGGCCATGATCTCGTTGCCCACCTCACCGGCGATGCGCACGAGGGGCACCGGCATGGCCTGGACGCCGCGCTCGGCCAAGGCGGCCTCGTCGACCTCGGTTCCCTCGTTGTAGATGATCCCGCCGCCACGGACGATCTCGTGGCGATGCACCTCAACGGTCTTGGCATCGAGGGCCAAGAGGAGATGGGTGTCGGCGGTGAGGCCCAATAGCGGCTCCTCGGCGACGCGGACGGAGAAAAAGTTGTGGCCCCCGCGCACGCGCGACATATAGTCGGGCAGGCCAAACACGTGCAGCCCGCCGCGCGCAAAGGCCTTGGCAAAGCCGGCGCCTCCCGATTCGACCCCCTGACCGGCCTGTCCACCGATCCGGAACGTCATGTTGTTCTTGGGCATACTGCGATCTCCTTGCTGGGACGAATGCTGGCCGGCGACCCTATCGCCCACGCGGCGACAGGATCACCGGTACGGCGGCAGACCGGCTAGGGATAGATCTGTTTCCCCGAGTCGTCCTCGAGAATGATGGCCTGCACCGGGCACTCTTCGGCGGCCTCACGCAGGAGGTCATCGGTACCGGCGTTCGGGTCCACTACTTCGGAGAGGCCGTGGTTATCCAGCTGGAACACCTCGGGGGCGATGGCCACGCAGTTGGCCGTTCCGATGCAAACGTTCTTGTCCACCCTTGCTTTCACGTCGAGTCCTTTCTACTGAGACTAGGCACGCACGCGCCAACCCACGGCAGCGCCGTCGTCGCCGTGCAACCGAAACCGACACACGAGAAAAGAGGAAGGGGGGTGAGGAGAAGGATCGTGATGAATAGAATGGGATGGGCTCAGGCGGATACGGACCAGGTCAAGCCATCCTCCGCCATGGCGCCGCGCTCGCCGCCAAAGGGCACCACCTGCTCGATGCGGATCCGCAGGAGCCGCCCGCTGTCCGCCGTCGGCACCCGGCGACACTCGACGCAGGCGCCCCACAGGTGGTACCCGCTTCCCGTCGCCTCGTCCCACACGACGACGGTCAAGCGCCCGTCGCTCTGGATCCGTTCGGCCAGGGATGGCGCGCACCAGTCATCCAAGGCGACCTGGTCCGCGCCGTCGGGCAGCAGCCGACGCGCACATGCTATCATCGGAACGCCAGACTGTCCAGCAACCTCCACGATCACCAGGCCGACCTTGTCGGCCAGGGCTACAATGCGATCTATCGACTCGAGCATCCAGTGCACCTCGTCGGTCTCGCGTTCTGGAGTTGGCAAGGTCCTCAGGCCAGGGAGACGCTCAGCTCGATCTCGATCCCCCCGCGGAGCGCGTTGGAGACGGGGCAGCCCTTCTCGCCCTCCTCTGCCAGGCGCTGCAACGTCACTTGATCCAGGCCGGGAACCCGCGCCCGGGTTTCCAGGCGCATGCGGGTGATGCGGTATCCCCCGCGCTGCGGGGTAAGGTGGCACACGGCACGCGTCTGCAGTTCCTCCGGCGCATGGCCGTTCTCGGCCAGCACGGCGGCAAAGGCCATGTTGTAGCAGGCAGCGTGGGCCGCGGCGATCAACTCCTCGGGGTTGGTGCCCGGCGCCTGCTCAAACCGCATCGCCGCGTTGTACGGCACGCCATCCAGGGTGCCGCTGGCGCTGCTGATGGTGCCCTCCCCACCGCGGAGGTCACCGCGCCAGACTGCCGTCGACGTTCGCTCGATATCGGCCATCAGCCACTACTCCTTGTTCACCTCGTGATCCGGCCTCGCGCCGGCCGGCGCCGTGGGCCCCTACTGGAGGGCAGCGCGCACGGCTTCTCGGATCCGTTCGATGTCCACCGGCTTGTCCAGGCAGCAACAAACGCCGAGCTCGTCGCTCTCGGCGCACACGTTATGACAACCATATGCGGTGATCCACACGACCGGGAGCTCAGCGTGTAGCTCGCGGGCTTCCTCGGTGAGCGTGATGCCGGTGATGCCGGGCAGGCCGAGGTCCGTCACCAGGAGGTCGAATCGGTCGTCACGCAGCAGCGTGAGCGCCTCGCGGCCGTCCTTGGCGGTGACGATCTCATAATCCGGCTGAACCCTACCTAGCGCATCGCGGAGAATGAGCAGAACGATCGTATCATCATCGACAACGAGGATCTTTTTCATGCCCATCGCTTTACTGTGTGTTGCATGATCCCATGGTTCTGTGTAGATCGGCCATCGTAGCAGGCTCTTGGCGCCGCCGCATCACGGCACGGATCGAGCGCCTGGCGGGGGAGGGGCAGCCCACAGCGATGCGCCCCAGCCGGGGTGCCACCATCACGAACATAGTAGCACGGCGCGCCCACGTGACCCGATGGGTACGGTTGGGAGACTCGATGGGGTTGGTTGTGATGTGTTGGAATTGGGTTGGAGGGGTCCGGGCGACGAACAGGACACGGCGGCGATCAGCCCCCAAAGGTATAGCCGACGCCGCGCACATTCAGAATGTACCTGGGTTTGGAGGGCTTGGGTTCCACCTTGCGGCGCAGGCGGTGGACGTACCACTTGATGATCTGCCGGGCCTCGTACAGGTCTTCGGGCTCATACTCGCGGACGACGCGAACGAGTTCCTCGGGCGTCAGCACCTTCTGGCGGTTCTCGATGAGATGGACGAGGAGCGACCACTCCTGGGGGGTGAGGTCCAACGGCTGGCCATCCATCGTCACCAGGTGCTTTTCGGTATCCACCCGAAAGGGTCCCACCTCGAGCACCTGCTTGTCCTCCTGCGTCTGGTGGACGCGGGCACGCTGGCGCCGTCGCTCGAGCGCCTCGGCGACCGTATGGCGCACCTCCTGCGGCTCCACCGGCTTGAGCAGGTAGCCGTCCACCCCCTCGCGGATGGCCGTCAGGGCCGACTCCATGGAGCCGTGGCCGGTCAGGATGATGACCACGGTCTCGGGCCAGCGCCAGCGGATGGCCTCCAGCACCCGAAGGCCATCGGTGCGGCCCCCCAGGCGGAGATCCAGCATCACCAGGTCAAAGGGCGTGTCGCGCAGCCTATCCAGGGCATCCTCGCCGCTGGAGGCGCTGGTCACATCATAGCCCTCGCGACGAAGCGTCTCTTCCAGGAAGAACCGCACGCCCTTTTCGTCGTCCACCACCAGAGTGCGTACTTGGTTGTCCACTGATGCCTCGCTCCAACTGCGCGGATCTGCGGCGCTATGCTTGGGGCGTTGGTCACTCCGCTCACCTCAGCGGCTAGCCGCGGGTGGCGATACACGCCCTCTTGGAACTATCACCGGAGCGCATTTCATGCTTCGACGGGTCGCAGAGTGTGCGGGCTTCTGGGGGCTGACTCGGGCGACGGCCACCCTCTCACCGTGGCAACCAGACGGATACAGAGGTGCCTCTGCCCTCCTCGCTCTGCAACTCGAGGTGCCCGCCGTGCTCATCCACGATGCCCTGGCTAAGATACAGGCCCAGCCCCAACCCGTCCACTTTGCTAGTATAGAACATGTCAAAGACGAAGGGCAAGCGCTCGACGGGAATGCCCCGGCCCGTGTCGATGACATCCAACCGCACCCCGGCCGGCGCTTCGATCGAGCGCGTGCGCAGCGTGAGCTGGCCCCCCTCCGGCATGGCGTCTAGGGCGTTCAGGAGCAGGCTGATAACGACCTGCTGTACGCGGTCTGGCACCATACGCGCCGCGGGGAGCGGTTCGGTGTCGACGGTCAGCGTAACGCCTTGATCCTCCCGACGGCGGAGGATCATCTCCAGGGACTGTTCCAGGAGCGCATTCAGGTCGGTGGGCTCGCGGTCCTCGACCCGGAAGGGGCGATGGACGTCGCGGAGGCGACTGACGATGCGAGCCGTGCGCAAGAGCTCCTCGCGGCCGACATCCAGATAGCGGATGGCATCGGGGTTGTCATCGGCCACCAACTCGCGGGCCAGGCCCAGACAGCCGATGACGGCTTGCAGGGGATTGTTGATCTCGTGGGCGACGGTGGCCGCCATCCGGCCGGACATCACCAGGCGTTCGTTCTGCGCCATGGTGGCGAGCATCTGCTTCCGCTCGGTGATGTCGTCGAGGAGCACCACGGCGAACGGCGCGCGCCGGTTGACCGGGTGCACGAAGGTGATGATCTGGTCCACCCAGACCCGGCGGCCGTCCTGACGCCGGTACTGCTTTTCCTCGCGGGCGTGGCGGCTGCCGTCGCGCACCAGGCGTCGGTACATCTCGGGGTCGGGTTCGCCGGTGCCCTCGTCCCGATACTCGAACAGCGCCAACGATCGGCCCACCAGGCCGGTGGAGGGGTACCCCAGCATCTGGCGCAGGGCCGGGTTGGCGTCGCGGATGATGCCCTCCTCGTCGACGATCGCGATGCCGATCCCGGCCTCCTCGTACACGGCGCGGAACCGCTCCTCGCTCTCGCGCAGCGCCGCCGTGCGACGGGCGACGGTCATCTCCAGGGCCTGGGCGTGGCGGCGAACCTGGGCGTCCAGCTGGGCCTGGCGCACCCCGATGGCCAACTCGTCGGCCACCTCCTGGCCCACGTCAAGCGCCTCGCCCGCCAGGCTGGCAGGCTCGCTCATGCCCAGGGTGAGCGCTCCGATCACCTCCCCCTGGGTGATCAGGGGCAGGCTGGCATAGGCCCGGATGCCCACGGCCTGGAGCTCACCCAGCAGGCTCGATCCCGCCTCGACCTGTTGCAGGTCGTCGCTGATGTAGGTCTCGCCCCGCTCCAGTACGTCGCGGTACCACAGGCTATCCAGCGGCAGCCGCGCGCCCTCCTGTAGTTCCTGCAACTCTCCCGCCACGGGCCCGGAAAGCACCTGGGCATAGAGGGTGAACTCGTTCGCCGGGCGGTCAAAGATCATGACGCTGGAGCGCCGGTAGGGGATGATGTCGCGGACGCTCTCGAGCGCCGCGTGGGCGATGTCGTCGACGGAGCGGGCGGCGAGGATGGCCCGGTCCAGGAGGTGGAGGACCTGCAGCCGCATGGCGTAGCGTCCCAGCGCCTCGCGCGCGCGGTGCCTCTCCGTGATGTCGCGGGTAACGCAAAGAACCGAGTGCACCGTCCCGTCAGCCGAGAACTCGGGCGAGAGCCGCGCCTCCATGTGGAACCGCTCAGAACCCACGGGCAGGGCGTACTCGAGGGTCTGCTCGCTCCCCGAGCCAAAGACCTCGGCGACCGCCCCCTCGAGCCGAGCCGCCAGGCCGGCATCAAGACCCAGATCCGCCATGCTTTTGCCCACCAGATCCTCTGGCGAAGCGCCGATGTAACGCTCCACGACGGGGTTCACGTAGGTGTAGCGTAGATCGCTGTCGTAGCGCGCCACAATGTCGGGCGCGTTCTCCACCAGGGCGCGGAACTCTTCCTGGCGGCGGTGCAGGGTCTCCTCGGCCCGTCGCATCTCGGTGATGTCTTGAAAGGCAAGCACGGCGCCATCCAGCCCCCCGGTCGGCGAGAGGCGTACCGGCGCGGCGTGGTGCAAGAGGCGACGCTCCCGGCCGCCCGGCACGCGGAGGACGAGTTCCTCTGCCTGCACCGTCTCGCCGTGCAGCGCGGCGCGAACCAGCGGGTGATCGCGGCCCACGGGAGCCGCTGACCCTAGCGGCGTCAGGTGCGCGCCAAGCGCCTCCGCCACGGGCTGGGCGTAGGGCAGGGGCTGGTCGAACGCCTGCTCCGCCGCCCGGTTTACCAGCACGATGTCGCCCTGGGCGTCGGCAAACACGATGCCCACCGGGGCATTGTCGATGACGGCGCGCAGCCGAGCCTGCTCGGCGCGCAGCGCCTCAAGGAGCTGTTCGCGCTCCGTCACATCGTGCCATACGACCACCGCGCCGGCTACCTGGCCATCCATCACAAAGGGGGCGGCGGAAATCAGCAGCGTGAGCACCGCGCCGTGGGGGCCGTTGTACTGGTACCGCTCGCCGCGCACCGTCTCGCCGCGGAGCGCCCGGGAGGAGGGCAACTGATCAAAGGGCACGGGGGCGCTGTCGACGAGCCGCAGGGCGATCTGCGAGACGATGACGCGGCGGCTGCGCCCCACGGGCGAGTACCCAAGCGCCTCGCGGGCGGCCGAGTTGCAGTGTGCGATCTCGCCCGAGGCGTCGTACACGAACACGGCGTTGGTCAGGGCGCCAAAGACGGCCTCGCGCTCCTCGGCGCGGCGCTCGGCGCCGCGGGTGGCCCGGATGTGGGCCATGCCGAGGGTGGCCAGCGAGGCCAGCTGGCCCAGCAGAGCCTCGTCCTCCGCCGAGAACGCACCGTCGACCTTGTCGACCGCCACGACGGCGCCGGCCTGGCCCTCGCCGAGCAAGAGCCGGGCGCCCACCACCCCTCGCCCGCGAGGCGCGCCCGCGCCAGGCTGACGCGCCGTGGCGGCGCGCGAGTGTGCGGCGAGCCGGTTGCACACCGCAACCACCGTCGGTCCCGGGTCGACCGATGATCCGGCCGCCCCGGACAGGTCCTCGGCGACAATCTCGGCGTTATCAGCGTCGCCCCACCGGCACACGAACGCGGCCCGCGCGCCCGTCAGCCGACGGGCCGCGCTGACCGTCTCGCGCAGCAGGCCCTCGGCCGTCCTCTCGGCCAGGACGCTCTGCGAGACATCGAGCATCTGCTGTAATGCAGAGAGGTACCCCTCGCGCGCCTGGCGGCCGCGTTCCATTTCGGTGACATCGAGGAGGGAGAAGACCAGCCCGGTCACCTCACCCGCCGCGTCCTTGACGGGCACCAGGCTCCAGTCCCAATAGGTGACGCCGCGCTCCGGCTGGTCGGCGTACTGGAACGGCCTGGCGGCGAATCGCACGGCCTCGCCCGTATCGCGCACCCGGCGAAATATCTCCTCGTTCTCTTCATTGGGAAACACGTCAAAGTGGTCGCGGCCCAGGAGGTCCTCGACGGCGTGGCCGGACCCGTCGGCGTAGGCCGCGTTCACCCGCACAAACCGAAAATCGCGATCGAGGTAGGCCAACTGGGCGGAGGTGTTCTCCATGATCGTCGTGAGGATGTCGCGCTCCTGCGCCAGGCGCTCCTCCATCGCACGCTCGTCCGTCACATCGTGCAGCACCCAGCGGAGCGAGCGGCCCTCCTCTCCCTGCCGCGGAAACACGGCCATCGCCGATGCCTGTACCCACACCGGAGGGCGTTCGCCATCCCTCGGGCGCAGCCGCAGGTGCGATCCATCGACGCGATCGTGAGACCTCAGGCGAGCCAGAAGCAGCGAGAAGGTGCGACGATCGTCAGGTTCCACGTACACGCGCAAGGGCTTGCCCAGCAGGCGATCCACCGGCACCCGGAGGAGGGCCGCGGCCGCGCTGTTGGCGGCACGGATGCGTCCATCGACATCAGTGACGATGTAGGGTTCCGGCGCGCCGTAGAACAGCTCGCGGTAGCGGCGCCGCTCCGTCTCCGTCTCATCGCGGCTCTCTACCAGCGCATCTTGCTGCTGCCGCATCTCCTCGGTCGCCACGTGCAGCTCCTCGAGGCTGACGCCGAGCTGCTCGAGCGCCGAGGCGAGGAGCGGGTTGTGCGGCGTTTCGCCGACATCGGTGAGGAGGCGGCCGATCTCGGCCTGCACCTCCTCCATGCGTCGGAGCAAGGGGTCGGTCACTGGGCTCGTCCTCATCCATGGTCAAGATAGTACTGCGCCGCTCGCCCTGTCGCACCTCCCACAGCGCCCCGCCACATTCGGGAGAAACCAGCGACAACGGGCTGTGCAACTCTGCCACGCCGAACGAGACGTGATCGCCGTCTTTGAAGGGGTTCAGAGCGACCACTCGGCGGCCGTCCCGGCTTGCGCGTCCTCGGCCGGCGGCTATGTCTCCGGCGGATCTCCTCGTCTTCCGTCATCCATGTTCGCCCTCGTCTGCGCATCCCCATCGGCCAGCTGCACCAGCAGCCGGCCGATACGGTCGAGCGGGGCAACATAGTCGACCTGCACCTGCTCGATCGCGCTATCGGGCATCCCCGCAAAGTCCGCTTCGTCGGGATCCTGGACGATCGCCACGCCGCCGAGGCGCTTGATCGCCTGGAGGCCAGCCGTACCGTCATCCAGGTTGCCGGTCAGCACGACGCCGATCGCCCGCTGGCCAAAGGCCAGCGCCGCGGAGCGGAAGAGAGGGTCGACCGCCGGACGCGCCCCATTCTCGCGGGGCCCCCGGCTCAGGTGGATGGTGCCTTCGGGCATCAGCATAGGATGATGGTCCGGCGGGGCCACGTACACGCGACCGCGCTGAAACACCTCCCCATCCGCAGGGTGGGTGACATGAAGCGCCGACACGCGCGAGAGGATGCGGGGCAGGATGCTGCGACGCAGCGGCGAGAGGTGTAGGGCGAGAAACACCACGGCCGGAAAGCGCTCCGGCAGCGCACGCACGAGGCGACCGAGCGCCTCCACCCCACCTGCTGACGCGCCGGCGACGATGATGTCGCGCCTCACCGCTCCCCCTCGAGCCCTGCTGCCACCGCGACGGGTCGCTCACGCGCCGTGACCATGGCCATTATAGGTCAAGAGCAGACCGGTCGCCATCTCCCGACCGTGGCGCCGTCGACACGCAGGTCGCGCAGACGCCGCGCCAGCAGCGGTGCGGAACGATGCAAAGGGCGGAATGGAGAGGTGGAAGGTGGCAGCGGCGCCAAGTGCCCGCGGCTGAGGCACCAACGGAACACCCGGATTATACGGCAACACACTGCAGAAGGCCAAGTTAGCGGTGACATCCCGGCCCCCGGGAAGATGCAGAACAAGCCACAGAACTACGGCAGGCCCGTAGCCTCAGGATCTTCTCTGGGACCCTCGCCGTGCATGTCCTCCGAGCGACCGCCTGTGAGGTCGAGCGCGTACAGCACCGTCGAGGGGTTGTCCAGGTTCCCCACCACCATGCGCGCCGGCTCTGGTGAGATGCGCAGCAACGTCGGCGTCACCACGATGCCACCCCGGTTGGAGAGCGACGGCTCGGTGAGCACGTCGATGACCTCCAGGGTGTAGCGGCCCGCCAGGTGCTGGTCGCAGACCGACCGAATGGTTCGGGCGGCCTCCGCCGACTTGGGCGAGTTCCCGGAGACATAGAGCCGCAGCACAACCGCCCCATCGGGCATGCTATCGATCCCCACTCCGGTCAAGAAACGGTCACGGGTCGGATGCAGGAGGATACTGTGCGGCAGGACATGATCGCGCCACCCCCTAGGCGGAAGCCACAGGCGAGTGCCTGCGGGCGAGGTGCAGCGCCTCGAGCAGGGAATGCGCTCCCCGCTGGCGCCACAACACAACATGCTCGTGCACCATATGTATACGGGGTGGCGCGGGGCCTGTCAACTGCTCGCGCGCTCCGGCCCGGCACATCGGGGGGGCGCCGTCCCCAGGGGCCCTGTACCGCGTGAGGGGAAGCGGAGGGACCGCGCTCCAAAGCCGGCGGCCGGCGGGCGGGGCCAGGCGCCGCGTCCGCCGGCCGCGGGTAGATCAGAAGGGCAGTTCGCTCTCCGGCATCGGGGCGGCCCGCGTGACCCGGGCCTTGGCCTCCTCGTAGCCATAGGTGATCTCACCGAGACGGCGCACCTGCAGCGCCGCCAGGAGCGAGTCCTTGTTCAGCCGGCGGCTCTTGGCCAGGGCCATCAGTTCGCTCACCTTGGCCCGGTCAGCGACCCACCCTGCGGTGGCGGATGACGCCTCGCCGACCGCACGCGCCTCGCCGGCGTCCCGTTCGTCGCCGGACCCATTCGCGGACGGGGGCTCGGCAACCGTCTCGGCGTGCGCATCAGCGGCCACCGCATCCTGACCGTCCTCCATCTCGTCCGCCGGCTCGGGGAAAGCCGTCTCCTCATCGTCTGGCACCTCGTCGCCTGCGGTAGCGACGGCGTCGGCGCCCGCCTCCCGGCGGTAGAGGATGCCCATCTGCTCCTGGCGCGCCAGTTCCAGTTGCGCGAGAAGCCACTCCGAGGTTGGCTCGATCTTGACCAGCCACTTGGTCGTCATGGCGGGGCCGTTTGCGCCCCCGGGCCGGCTGATGCGCACCGGCTTGCGCCGTAGGATGAACTCGATGCCGCGCAGACCGGTCTCCTTGTTCATCGTGCGCTCGGCCGTCTGCCGAAGGACGCTGTCGATGTGGATGATGTCGTTGATCGAGTGGGTCTCCAGCGTCACCAGGCCGACATAGCCGGCCTCCCACAGCTCGGGCAAGACGACCTGCAGCCGCCCCACCTCGCGGCAGCGGTTGCGGTCGGTGGTGTTGCCCTGGAACGGGCAGGGGTGTCGCAGCGTCATCTCGGGGTCAAAGACGTAGCGGCCGTCCTCGCCCAGCCACTTGACGCAGTACTCCCCGTCGCAGCGGTGGATGAGCCGCTCGCCCCCGCCCCACTGCTCCATCCACGACTCAAAGTTGCTGCTCACGTCGGCATAGGGGAGGTAGATGCGCAGCATGGCCGGCTCGGCGCCATAGATCTCCCGAAAGGCCGCCTCCACCTCCGGGTTGCCGTCCTCGGCAGTAAAGCGAAAGTAGGTGAGATCCTGCCCGAGGCCGCGCGCCGGCTTTTGGCCACCCTTGCGCAGCTTGCCCAGGCGGGGCAGCGCCGGACGCGAGGCGTTCTGCAGACTCTTGATGGGCATGATGGGTTCTCCTGTGCTCCCTACGAGACCTGCCCAGGCGCCGACGCCTAGGCCTCCTGCTTGTGCACGCGCCCCTCGGCCAGGTCCGCGCGCACCTGGCTGCCGCCGTCGATGACCTGGTCGCGGGGGACGTCGTTCTTGAAGGACTGGATAAAGCTCACGGCCAGTTCGCGCAGCCGGACGGGCAGCCCCTCGAGGACCTCCTCCACCCGCAGCCGGCGCCGCTCATCGCGCTTGACGAGCACGGGGATCGACTGGGTCGCCACCTGCTCCTTGAGGTACTCGAACACCTTGGCGGCCGCCTCCTCGGGCGTCTCGCCCTCCTCCACGTCGGCAAAGGCCTCGAGGTTCACCGTCGCCGACTCGTAATCATCCAGGTTCCAGCGCCGCCCGTAGGTGGCGTGAATGCTCGTGATCACGGCCATTTCCGCACTCCTTCTCAATCTACACCGGCAAGAGCCGAACAGCCGGTCAGCCCCTGCTCTACTTGCCTCATTATACCCGAACTACTGTTCTAATGCAAGAGCCAAGTGGGGTCTGCAACAGGGGTTGGCGGGCAAAGTGGGGCTCTCGGCACACAGACGAGCCGCCCCGCGCGATCGAGATCGCGCGGGGCGGCTCGGGGAAGCGGGCGCTGCCGGAGACTAGAGCGCCCGGTAATAGTCCACGGCGGGTAGGGCGATGTCGAACCCCGCCTTTTCATAGGCGCGGCGGGCGGGGGCGTGGGCGGGATCCAGGCCGGTGCGCACCCGGGCATAGCGCATGCCCTGCTCGCGCATGCGCTGCAGGGCGGCGTCGTAGAGGCGCGGCGCGATGCCGCGCCCGCGGCACTCGGGCCACACGGCGTTGTTCCCGATCTCGCCCAGGGACGTCTCCCGGTTGGTGCGGAAGGTGACAAAACCGACGATGCGGCCCCCCTCCTCGGCCACGAGCACCTGCATGGGCCAACGGGAGTCGGGGTCGCAGTCCTGACGGATCTGGCCGCCCTTGATCGCCGGCCAGTCGGGATAGAGGCTCAGGAACAGGTCGTCGCCCATCGTCTCGCGAAAGTGGCCGTAGATCGGCGCCCAGGCCGCGATGGCGATCTCGACCAACGTATCGACGTCCCCGGGCTCCAGATCACGGATCGCCAGGGGTGAGGTGCTCTCGGGCATGGGGTTCCTTTCCCTATGCGTGGATCAGGCGCCGTAGCGACGCCCCTCGTCCACCATGGCGAGATAGTTGTCCACGGGGATATAGTTCGCCACGCTGTTCCCCGTCCCCAGGCAATAGCCGCCGCCGGGCTGGCAGACGTCCAGGGTGTGGCGCACCCGCTCGCGCACCTGCTCTTCGGTGGCGCGGCACAGGAAATCGACGTCGATGCCGCCGAGGAGGGCGATCCGCTGGCCGTAGGTGAACTTGACCTCGGTCACCTGCTCGATGGTGTCCTCGAAGGAGTGCTTGGCGTCGATGCGCACGTCGTCGATCAGGTCATCCATAATGCCGGCCAGGTTGCCACAGGCGTGCAGGAGGTACGGATGCCCGGCCTCGTGCGAGAGCGCCGCCATGTGCCGGTGACCGGGCAATACGTAGGCGCGCAGGTCATCGGGGCTGATCAGCGTGGACGAGCGAAAGCCCATGTCGTCGCTGCCCCAGACGATCTTGACCCGCTCGAACTGCAGCATGCGGCGCAGCGCCTGATCATAGATGTCGAACAGCCGCTCGCTGATGGCCTGGACGAGGTCGCGCTGGTCAAAGAGCGCGTAGCACAGGGTCTCGTAGCCCATCAGCCAGGTGAGGTGCTCGGCAAAGTGGGCAAAGCCCCCCGAACCGATCATGCACATGTCGTCGGGCAGGTTCCGCTCGTACCACTCGTAATCGCGGTAGACCTCATCCCGGGTGGGGTCGGGCCACTCGAACGCCTCGAACTCGGCCCAGGTGGTGATGGGGCCGGTGTGCTCGTCCTGAAAGTGTCGGCCGCCGGAGCGCTGGAGCGAGGCGGTGTCGTTGGCCAGGCCGCGCTTGAGGGGCAAGTCCATGTCCTGGAGTCGCGCCCGGACATAGTCATAGCCCAGGAAACGCTGCAGAGCGATCTGTCGGCGGCAGGCTTCGGCGGGATCGGAGATATCCAGGTCCTCGCCGATGCCGAAACGCTCGCAGATGGCGTCCTGCACCTCGGCGTCGAGGAATAGCTCGATGTGGTACACCCGGTCGGGCGTGCCCTCTCGGCGAATGCAGCGCACCAGGCCTTCCCAATCGGTGCGCACGGGGACCGAGAACGGGGTCGTGGGCATAGCGAATCATCCTTTGGCTGAACGACAGGATCAGGCAGAGCGGCCGGATTATGGTCCAGACCCCTCTCCCCGTCAACCGGGAAGGACGGTCAGCCGAGCTGCTTGCCGCAGCGGGCGGCGCCGTGCTATGATCGATCGATCCACACACCGTCATCGCGACGAGATGCTGGGGCGCGACGCCGCAGCGAGATGGGGAGGGCCGCCATGCAGATAGTCTGGAACATCGACAACCTCGCATCGATCGGCGGGCATCCGCTGCGGGTGCTCGGCCATCCCCAGGTCGTAGACGCCCCGACCGGCCGGGGGCTGCACTTTGACGGGCTAGACGATGGCGTCGTCGTGCCCGCGCATCCCCTGGAGGGCGCCGATCGCTTTACGGCGGAGGTCATCTTTCGCCCCGAGGCGGGCGGGGCCCCCGAGCAGCGCTTTCTCCACCTGCAGGAGGCCGGCGGCGAGGACCGCATCCTGTTTGAGACCCGGCTCACCGAGGGGCGCACGTGGTACCTGGACACCTTTATCCAGTCGGGCGAGGCCAGCCGGGCGCAGTTGGCCCGCGAGCACCAGCATCCCCTCGACCAATGGTACCACGCCGCCCTCGTGTACGACGGCCGCGAGATGCGCCACTACGTGAACGGCAGCCTGGAGATGGCCCACCCCATCGCGGTGCGGCCTCCCGGACCCGGCAACACGGCGATCGGCGTGCGGCTCAACGAGGTGTACTGGTTCCGGGGCGCCATTTGCTGGGCGCGGTTCACGTTGCAGGCGCTGGAGCCCTCCGCCTTTTGGGCCCTGTGAGCGCGCGCCGGGTGCACGCCGAGGGGGCGCGGTGAGCCGATTGCCCTACGTCCTGAGCGCGCTGGTCGCCCTGTACGCGCTGGTCCAGAGCGCCACGCAGCGCCGCGCCCGGCGGAGGTCCCCGCTGTGGGACCTCCTGGACGACCGCTACTCCCTCGTGGTGCGGCCCGTCTTGGCCATGCTGGCCCTCGGCGTGTTCGCCGGGGGCCTGTCGGTGGCCATTCCCTGGGGGTTGGCCATCGCCCGCGGCT
>JAAZBQ010000374.1 GCA_012513725.1 Chloroflexota bacterium | reverse complement strand
CCAGCGCTACACCTTTCCCGAGGACGCGTTCGTGCCCTGGGAGAACCTGCGGGCCTGGATCCCCGGGCGGGTGAACCGCTGGATCGGCTGGCTGCACGAGAACCTCTCTCCCGCCCACTATCGCTTCCTGCGCATCGGCCACCGGGGCGCCTCGGGCCACGCGCCCGACAACACCCTCACGGCGCTGCGCACGGCGGTGCAGTTGGGCGCCGACGCCGCCGAGATCGACGTGCAGCGCACCCGGGACGGCCGCATCGTGGTCGTCCACGACGCCTACCTGACCGCCGAGGACGGCCGCCTGCTCCCCATCGGGTCGAGCACGCTGGAGGAGCTCCAGGCCGTTCCCCTCCGGGGCGGCGAGCGCGTGCCCACCCTGGAAGAGGTCCTCGACCTGGCCCGGGAGATCCGCCTGGGCCTCTACATCGAGATCAAGGACGGCGGTTCCGTGCGCCCACTCATCGAGGCCCTCCAGGCGCGCCATGCCATCGGTGCGGTGATGGTGGGCTCCTTCCGGCACGACTGGGTGGCGCAGGCCGGCGCCCTCGCCCCGGGCCTCAGGACGTCGGTCCTCTTTTCCTCGCGGCACATCGACCCGGTGGCGCTGGCCCGGGCCGTCGGCGCGTCGTACGTCCACCCCTGCTGGGGGGCGGACCCCGCGCACCCCGAGGAGTCGCTGACCCCCGAGTGGGTCGCCCGGATGCGCGAGGCGGGGCTGGGCATCGTCATCTGGCACGAGGAGCACCCCGACGTCATCGCCCACCTGCGCACGCTGGGCATCGACGGCGTGTGCAGCGACCTGCCGGAGCGGCTGGTCTAGGTCGCGCACGGACACCTCTATCACGAATCACACGAATAACCGAACAAGACCACGAATAAGAAAAGAATACCACGGATGATACGGATGGGACGGAGGACACGGATGAGGTACGGGCTGTGCATCTGGCCCGGCCACACTGCCGTCGATGGTCCCTCGCGCGGCAGAGGGTGCGAGGCGATCCTTCCCCTTCCCCATCCGTGCCATCCGTCTATCCGTGACATCCGTGGTAGGATTCAGCATGTTCGTCCGACCGTGATGCGTGCACAAACCCGCAATGCCAGGCAGTACCTTGCTCAGCAGGAGAGGGAGAGGAACCGTGGCGGAACAGAGAGCGGGCGTCGACATCCTGATGATCGGCCACATCGCCGTCGACCAGATCGTGGTGGATGGCCAGTCCGAGACGGCGACCGGCGGCGGCGTGTTCTACGGCAGCATGGCTCTGCGGGCGCTGGGCATTTCGGTGGCGGTGGCCACCCGGCTCCACCCGGATGATTTCTCCCGGCTGGACGAGATGCGCGACGCCGGCGTGCGCGTGTACCCTACGCCGGCCGAGGCCACCTCGGGGATCGAGAACACCTACTCGTCGGCCAACATGGAGACGCGGCTCACCCGCGCGCTCGGCTTTGCCGGACCCTTTCGGCCCGAGGACATCCCCGACCTGCCGGCGCGGGCCATCATGATCTCACCGATCATCGCTGGCGAAGTCGACCTGCCGCTCCTCGCGAGATTGGCCGAGCGGGGGCCCGTGGCGCTCGACGTGCAGGGGTTCGTCCGGGTCCGGGTCGGGGAGGACCTCGTCTTTCGCCCCTGGGACGAGATGGACGAGGGGCTCCGCCACGTGACCTACCTGAAGGTGGACCACGCCGAGGCCGAGCACCTCACCGGCCTGGGCGACCCGGCCGCCGCCGCCCGACGGCTGGCCGAGTACGGGCCCCGGGAGGTGGTGTTGACCCGCTCGGAGGGCGTGCTGG